>NZ_JAXIVS010000025.1 GCF_034259325.1 Hyalangium ruber
CGCTCGCTGCCATCGAGAACCCGGGCACCGTCACGCTGCCGAAGGCCCAGGGCTGACCACCTCTCCCTCCGTGCGGCCAAGGACGGGGCAGCTCCGTGTCGGGACGGGGCACGGCGAGGACTTACGCTGAACTCCACAGGAGGACGACAATGGGGCGCGCGCCGCTGGCCTTTGAGCGGTTGCTCGGGCAAGGGCCGCCCCAAGCGCTCCTGGCCGGCAGGCTCCTCTCCTTGGGCCGCAGGTCCCGTCAGGCTGGTGTCGCCGAGCCCTATAGGATCGCGGCCCCCCAGCTCTTCGCTCGTTGTGTGCTGAGCAGCGTCTTCCCGCGCATGCCGCAGTGTCCATCCGACTGTCACTGCGCCCACGCTTCCCACGAGCACCGCGCACGCAAGCATCCATGCCGGCACACGAGCCCGTGTAAGCGACCATCCGGAGGGACCGTCAGCCTCCTCGCATTTCGCGGAATGCTCCCATTCCTTACGAGCGAAAAGAGGCAGGTCCGCGCCTGAAGCTGGATTCCTGGCGGCTGTCTCCAGGGCTTTGGCCAGCTCGCCCGCGGAGGGACGCTCGTCGGGCCGCGCCGCGAGCATGCGGAGGATGAGGGCATCCAGTTCCGGAGCCACCCGGGGGTTGAGTTCTTGCGGCGGCCGGGGCGGAGTCCAGTTCAGGCGCAAGCCCCCACCCGCCTCCTCGCGCACGTCCACAGGCGGGAGATACTGGCCCGTGACCAGACGGTAGGCGCTCACTCCCAGGGCAAACACATCATCCGCCGGCTGGGCCTGATAGGTGGCGGGGGCGTTTCTGGGGCGATGCAGCTCGAACTCCCAGGTTTCGGGACTGCGATATTTGTCGGTTCCCGGTGGCAGGCCGTCTCGCGTCACCGGGGGTGCGCCCGCGTAGGTGCCCGCGCCGTAGTCGATGAGGAAGACTCGGTGCGAAGAGGAGCTCACCAGGATATTGGCGCCTTTGACATCGCGGTGCAGCCCACCTGCCGCATGCGTGGCCTCCAGTGCCCGTGCGACCTGCGCCAGCACCCGGCTCGTTTCCTGGGAGGAAGGATTGCTCCTCTCGGGCCACTCGTAGAGCGGCAGGCCCTCCACCCACTCCATGACCAGGTACGGATAGACGGCGCCGCTGGGGTGTTGCCACTCTCCACTCGCCAGCAACTTCGGCACGCTGGGGTGCTGGCTGAGCGAGAGCAGCTTCGCCTCCCGGGGGAAGCGAGGGTCGAAGGGAAACCAGGCCACCTTGAGGACCACTGCACCGCGATGCTCCCGCCCCGCCAACACGGCGCGGAACACGGCTCCGAACGAGCCTCCGGCGTGATAGCCCTTCACCTTCCACGGCCCCACCTGGGTACCTGGAGGCAGCCAGGAGGGTTCCAGCTTCAGCAAGGGCATCATCCGCGGTGAGTCCGCCTGGGATAGGAGCAGTTCCAGTTGCTCGGAGCTACCCTACCTCAGGGGTGGGGAGATTGTCCGGCGCCCCCACATGCCCGCGAACGTACTGCCACTCCACAGCACTCCTTCCCCGCTGGGCCCTGGGCAGCACCCCGCCGATAGGCCTCCATTTCTCCTATCGTTATGAGGCTGCCAGAGAGACCCTAACCTCAGTCGTTGCCGCCGCGGCCTCCACCACCGTTGCCGCCGCGGCCTCCACCGCCGTGGCCGCCACCGCCGCCGCCGCCATGGCCTCCACCACCGCCGCCGCCGTGGCCGCCACCACCGTGGCCTCCACCTCCACCGCCACCGCCGTGGCCTCCACCGCCGTGGCCTCCACCGCCGTGACCATCGTTGGGGCAACCGTCACCATCGTGGTGACCGCCACCACCACCGTGGCCTCCACCGCCGTGGCCTCCACCGCCGTGGCCTCCACCGCCACCGCCGTGACCGTGGTCATCGTTGGGGCAACCGTCACCACCGTGGTGACCGCCACCACCACCGTGGCCGCCACCACCGTGGCCGCCACCACCGTGGCCACCGTTGGGGCAACCGTCACCATCGTGGTGACCGCCGCCGCCACCACCGTGGCCGCCACCACCGTGGCCGCCACCACCGTGGCCGTGGTCATCGTTGGGGCAACCGCCATCATGACCACCATTGCCGCCGTCAGGCGTACCACCACCATTGCCGCCGTCGGGCGTCCCCCCGCCATTGCCGCCGTCGGGCGTCCCCCCGTCATTGCCGCCGTCGGGCGTACCCGGAGGAGGAGTCGGCGGCGCCTGGCAGATGCTGTGCTCATCCAGCAGGTTGAGGTGGCCCTCGGCGTTGCCCGTCAGCGACCTGGCGTAGATGCCGCCATCGAAGCTGCCGTTGGTGAAGTGGATGTCAGCGCGGGGCGCCAGCACCGTGCCCCAGAAGCCGAAGCCCTGGGCGGTGATGCTGGTGGTGTCCACGAAGTTGTAGAGCACGCCGTGCTGGTCGATGCCTCCGCCGAACTGGGTGGCGAAGCCGCCGAAGGTGGCCGAGGAACCGCGGATGTTGACCACCACGAAGGAGCCGGCCGGCGCTTCGATGGACCACAGCGCGGCGCCGGTGAAGTCACTGGCGTTCACGTCGAAGACGTTCCGCTGCGCATCCGTGCCGCGCAGCATGAGTCCGCCCCAATTCTCGCGCGTCGTGGTGCCGTTGGCCGTCAGGCCGGCCAGCTGTGTGGACAGGCTGAGCAGTTGGGCTGCGCGGGCGGTAAAGTCGATGGGCGAGCCCTGCGTCACAGTCCCGCGCGGGTAGACCACTGACGGGTCGGCGCTGTAGCTGCCTCCGTGCCACGTGTCACCCCAAACGCCGCCATTGGTGAGCGTCAGGTTGCCGCCCGCCACCAGCGTGTTGGCGATGTCCGTGGCCGGCAGCCTCCAGCCCACCGAGAAGTTGTCCATGGTGATGTTGCCAGCCGCCGCGACCTTGCCCTCCACGTCCGTGCCCAGGTTGTAGTCCCCGAGCAAGAACAGGTTGTAGTCATTCAAGCGGACCGTGACGACCGGGGATTCGGGCGGGCAAGCGTCGGCATCGTTGAGGTGGCCGCTATTCGCGCCAGCCCCCTGCGATTCATCTCCAGAACCCACCAGACCGCAGGCAGGGAGCGACAGCAGAGCGGCGGCCAAGGCAAACGCACGGAAAGCACGCATAACAGGAATACTGTCACTAAACGGTCCTTCCAGGCCACGTCAAAATCGGATCAACCACATTTTGTCATGCACCCGACACTCGCTGCGCCGGCGTCCCGTGTCTGGCTCAGCGGAGACTTCGCACGGCCTGGGCAAGTCATGTCTGTTTTACGGAAGAATTACAGCTTTCCAGGATAAATAGGGGCGATCTGGTTTTCCTGGAGTGAAAAATTAGAGACTGTTAGTATGGCATGTTGGGCGATGGGCTGACGAGACGTGGGTTTTCTGGCCCATCACCCATCAACCCGCCGCCATACACCGCCAAGGAGTTGTGAAATGACAGGGAGAACTGTCGCTCAGGCCGTGCTTTACGCATCGCTTCTCGTACCAGCGGTTGCCAGTGCTCAGCCTATTCTCCAGCAGCGCTGCAGCCTCGACAACCTGGACAATGCCGCCGCCGAGTCCCGTGTCCACTGGGCCCGCCGTTGTGCTTTGAACCAGCACGTCATGAGCCCCGCGCAGGGCTTCGATACGGGCATCCCGTCGTCCAACAACGCTGGCAACCTCATGGAGTACATCGAGGCAGACCTGGGCGCCAACTGGTCCGGGCAGAACTGCTACACCGGTCAGGCCGACGCCTACGAGGTCAACAGCTCCTTCGTCAACAAGATCTACCTCAGCGGCATCACCAACCAGTTCACGGATGGCGCGGGCTTCAAGTCGTGGCTGCGTCCGGCGACCCGGAAGAAGCCCCGCCCGCTCTACCCCACCTTCGGCAGCCAGTACGACATCTACAGCCCCAGCAACCTCCAGCTCTTCCCCCACCCCACGCTGGCGGACTGCAGGCTCTATCTGGACCGCAACGGCACCCAGCCGGCCACCGCCCACTCCTTCTACATCAACGGCTACTGCGAGGCCTCCTGCTATACCCCGGACCAGGCTCTGCTCTTCACGGATGGGTACAAGCCCATCCTTGAGGCGCTCGAGGATCGCCGCGAGGATCTCGTCACGCTGACGCCAGATTCCTCGCTCGACAACATCCAGCTCCAGCAGAACAAGACCTACAGCTACACCGCGGAGTTCCGGGACAGCACTCACCCCATCATCGAGCTGCGCACCGCCTCTGGGGGATTGCTGCGCGTCACTACGGAGCACGCTGTCCTCAACAGCCAGGGCCGCATCGTGCAGGCGCAGACGCTGAAGGAGGGGGATGAACTGCTGAAGGCGGATGGCACTCCGGATCCCATCACCAGCGTCGAGAGGACCACCTACTTCGGCAAGGTCTACAACCTGCGCCCGGTCTCGACGGACCTCGTCTCCAACATCGTCATCGCCGAGGGCTATCTCGTCGGCTCCTCCTCCTACCAGAATGATGATGTGGGCTACATCAACCGCATCATCATGCACAAGCAAGTGCCCCCAGAGCTCATTCCCTGAGCCGCTGAGGCTCAGCCGACGCCTCGCCGGCTGAGAAGTACCGGGAGGTGAGGAGAGTCCCTGGCTCTCCTTGCCTCCGATTCCTTCACACACCCCTTGTGCTAATTTTTCTTCACTTTCCGTCTTGACTGGAGAATCCGGTTTTAGAGAAGCTATGCCCCGCCCAAGTCGTGGCAGCCTCTGCACAGGCAAGCCACTCATCGCGGGCACACCAAGAAAGCGGAGGCCTCAATGAAGTCTTTCGGCATCATGAGCACTGTCCTTCTGACCATGGCGTTCTCGGCCGTGGGCTGCGGCGAAATGGCAAACCCTGACGAGCAGAACAACCCCTCGACCACCCCCGAGGAGGTGACCGCTCAGAGCGCCATGTCCCTGGCCACGTTCCAGACCCTGGCGAACGTAAGCGACAACACGGGGCGCTGTGTGGGTGGTAACACCGTCAGCTTCTGCAACGGGGAGCTGGACTACGCCTACCTCATTGGCCTCATCACCGTGGACGCTTACAACTGGGGTCGCGCCAACGGGTACTACCCGGTCATCGACCGCTACGACACCATCCAGGCCATCTGCAAGTGCGGTTGCTTCGAGGCCGAGACCTCCATCCTCACTCAGGATGAGCGCGGCGCCGCCCTCTGGACCAAGGCCAAGGACATCAAGAGTGGCATGAGCCTCATGTCTCTCAACGAGGGCGTCTCTCTCAGCAGCCCCTCCATGAGCATCAAGCCCCTCAAGGCGCTCACCCGCGGCAAGGAGGGTCCCGCTCTCCACGTCTTCAAGCTCGACAACGGCCACATCCTCAAGGTCACCCAGCACCACGGCATGCTCCTGAGCGATGGCCGCGTCGTCGCTGCCCACTCCGTCGATGTCGGCGCTGAGTTCGTAGCCCTCGACGGCTCGCTCGTGAAGGTGACGGGACTCGACTTCGAGTTCACCCAGGACGAGGTGTTCAACTTCGAGGTCGGCGCCTCCGACAAGTCGGGACACTTCATCGCAGCCGAGGGCGTCCTCGTCGGCGACCTGGCCTGGCAGAACCAGCTGGCTCGCGAGGTCGGCTCCATCGCTGTCCGCAAGTAGTCCTGCTCGGGTTCTGCTGCCGACGAGCGCGATTCCCTTCGGGGAGCGCCTCGTCGGCAGCGCTCTTTTCCCAAAGGTCTCCCATGGCATCCAGCAAGCGGCAGTGGCTCGGCATCCTGGTGGCGGTCGTCGCCTCTCTCGTTGCGCTTGGCGCCGTCTTGTTATGGCTGCCCGACAAGCAGCCCTCTGGCCCCCCAGCGGAGCACTCGAAGTCCCAGGCCGAGGCCCGGCCCGCGGGGGCCTCCCCGGCATCCCCCAAGGCACCAGACCCCGGCGTCGAGCACGCCACGGGCATCCCCGCGCAGGCGCGCGCTCGCCTGGATGGCAAGGCCACGGAGCTCGCCCAGCAGCGGCTGGAGCAACTGCCGAACCCCGCCGTGCAAGACAGTATCGGCGGCTTCTCCAAGCAAGACCTGGAGCAAGTCCTCGGCAGCTATCGTGAGATGAAGGCCGTCCAGGGGCTGTACAACCAGCGCGTCGAGCGCGAGCGCCACGTGAAGAAGATCCTCGAGAGCCCCCACGGCGTGGCCATTGCCTCGAAGTCCCTGACGGACTTCACCTTCGCGCAAGAGGCCTTCGGTGAGTTCCAGGCCGAGGCCCGCTATTTCTCGATCGACGTGCTGAAGGCGACCTCGAGCCAGGGCAACCATGAGCCGCTCATGAGCACCGCCAGCCAGCTCGCCCAGCAGTTCGCCCTGCTCAGCGCTGACTCCGAAGGCTTCAAGAAAGGACGCCGCGAGGATCTCTATGATGTGCTCACCGCATACATCGATGTGGTGGGAGAGGACTTCCTGTCCAGCGCGGACATGAAGGTCATGCAGCAGCTGGGCTACACGCCCCAACTGCCAGCCCACGTCCGGAAGGTCTACGACGACGCCCTGTTCTTCCGCCTCAATGTCAAGTTTGGCCGCCAGCGCGCTGTCGCCATCACCTCCTCACTGCTCGGCGAGTGAGCTCATGTCCCGCTCGTGCGTTCTCTCGGTCCTGGTGGTCTTCCTCGGCCTCGCCGGGTGCGGTGGTGAAGAACCACCCCCGATTCCCGACCCTCCTGATCCGGGCGAAGGAGAGACCTCGCTCGAGAAGCAGATGGGTAGCGCTCTGACTGCCATTGAGGAGCAAAGAAGCACCTGCATTCGGGAGCCCACAGCCCCGTCCTGCCAGCCGCAGGCCTTTCGCTTCGATCCCGCCACTCAGTTCAACATGGCTCACGCCACGGATGAGGCCATCCTGATCGTGGATGAGTTCTCGAAGCTGCCCCTCCGGACCGTTCGTTACCAGAACCGTCTCAAGGGGTACCTGAGAGCCGAGGCGGGAGGAGACATCCGCCCAGTCCAGTTCGACTGGAGCATGCAGGCCACGCTCTTCTCCGTGCTCAAGCAGTTCGCTACCCCTGATCTCATTCCCGCCGCGGCGCTCCGAAAGCTCAGTGAGCCCCTTCACAGAGCCTTCCCCCCAGGGGCCGAAAACGTCGGACACGGGAGCATCGTCTTCTCCCTGCTCATCGAGGCCAACCCCCGCCAACCCATCGTGGTGCTGGATCGGCCCACCTTGCATGGAATCGCTCTCGCGGAGTTCTGTGATGCCACGGGTGCGAGTCACCCGGCGCTGTTCGACAAGTCCGAGCACGCGGCCAGTGAGCTGGTGCGCATCATGCGCGAGCACAACGTCCGCTTCGTGAACGTAAGCTTCGGGGAAACCCTCGAGACGATTCAAGGCAGCTGGCAGACCGTCTGTACGGGGAGCCTGCCCAGCGATGAGCTCCTACGTGAGAAGCTGGCGGCCTATGCCCCCATCGTCAAGGCCCTCACCGGCACGCCCGGGGTCTTCGCCGCTCAAGCGGCGATCGATGCCTCGAATCCTCGAGACTTCCCATATGACTTCCCCTCCCAGGACTACCCGAATCGGGTACTCGCCGGCTTCTTCACCTCGCTCGACTCAGGGCTCGACGCTCAGGGCCAAGGCGACTCCGGCTCGCTGGTGGGCTGGCCCGAGCGCCAGAATGTAGACATCTACCTGAACAGTGGCGTGCTTCCGCAGCGCCCCTTCCCTCACAATCGGACCCCTCTGCTTCAGGTGGATGGGTTCGGTGTCGACATCTATCCGATCGCCTCCACTGCCACCTCCTGGATCGCGCCACTGGCGCTCTCGCGCTTCATCCACTTGCGATACTCAAGCTTTGAGAGTCGCACGATGGATGATGCGTTGATTTCTGAGATTCGCGGCCAGATGGTGCCCGCGGCATGTGGTCAGTCCAGCGAGGCCTGCGTCTATCAGGATCCCTTGCTCCACGGGCAAATCGAGGCCGTGCGTCTCGGCTACTGGAGTCGCCAGTACGTCTCGCCGTGAGTTGATCTCCATTCACGATTAGATTGATTTTCCGTCTTTTCTGACTTGCCAGTTATTGCTGGTTCTGAGATGTTATCAGAACACTTGGCAATGGTAGCCTCCCTTTCTAGGCGAGAAACACTCATGTCTCGTTCGTCCCTGCGGGCAGTCCTGGTGTCCTTCTTTGGTCTCGTCGGGTGTGGTGGCGAAGACTTCCTTCTTCCTCAGAATGAGCAGCCCGCCGAGTCAGCCGCGGAGTCAGTCGGCGTGCTCTCGCTGCAGCAGAAGATCACGGATGCGCTCGGTCAGATCAGCAGGCACAAGCAGATCTGCACCGAGAATCCGTCAAGCTCGATCTGCCAGTCGCGGCCCTTTCTCTACAATCCCAACGACTTCAACATGGCCCCCAATGCGGGCGAGGCCATCTTGATCGTGGATGAGTTCCCGAAGTTGCCCCTGCGCGCCATCCGCTACAAGAACCGTATCAAGGAGTACCTGAGGGCCCAAGCAGGGGGAGACATTGGCGCAGTCCTGTTTAGCTGGAACGTGCCGCCAGCGCTTTCCAACACGCTCAAGTCGTTCGCTGAGCCTGATCTCATTCCCGCCGAGTCGCTGAGGCCGCTCAGTGCTCCGCTCTACGAGTCCTTCGGCTACCTGAACCTGGATAACTTCGGGCACGGGAGCATCGTCTTCTCCCTGCTCATCGAGGCCAACCCCCGCCAGCCCATCGTGGTGCTGGATCGGCCCACCCTGCATGGAATCGCTCCCACGGAGTTCTGCGATGCCACAGGTGCGAGTCACGAGGCGCTGCTCGACAAGTCCGAGCACGCGGCCAGTGAGCTGGTGCGCATCATGAACGAGCACAACGTTCGTTTCGTGAACCTGAGCTTCGGGGAGACCTTCGAGACAATCCGGGGCAAGTGGCAGAGTGCCTGCACGGGAAGCCTGCCCAGCGATGAGATCCTGCGTGAGAAGCTGGCGGCCTATGCCCCCATCGTCGAGGCCCTCACCGGCACGCCCGGGGTCTTCGCCGCTCAGGCGGCGATCAATGCCTCGAATCCTCAAGACTTCCCGTATGACTTCCCCTCCCAGGACTACCCGAACCGGATGCTCGCGGGGTATTTCACCTCGCTCGACTCGGGGCTCAATGAGCAGGGCCAAGGCAACTCCGGCTCGCTGGTGGGCTGGCCCCAGCGCCAGAATGTAGACATCTACCTGAACAGTGGCGTGCTTCCGCAGCGTCCCTTCCCGTACAATGAGACCCCTCTGCTTCAGGTGGATGGGTTCGGCGTCGACATCTATCCGGTGTCCGCCACCACTACGTCTTGGATTACCCCGCTGGCGCTCTCGCGCTTCATCCACGTGCGGAACGCGACCTTCGGGACCAACGAGATGAGCGATCTGCTGATCTCCGCGATTCGCACCAATATGGTGCCAAAGGTTTGTGGCCAGCCCGCCGCGACTTGCGTCTTCCAGGATCCGCTGCTCCACGGGCAGATCGAGGCCGTGCGCCTCAACTACCGGAGCCGCGAGTTTCAGGAGCCCTGAGTCTCAGTGTTCGCCGTGCCCCGTCATGACGGTCAGAACCCACGTTCTACCTCCAACGAAGGAGTCGTGAGATGGCAGCAAGATCTGTTGTTCAGGCCATGCTCTATGCGTCGCTGGTCCTGCCAGCGCTTGCCGGTGCTCAGCCCATTCTGTTGCAGCGCTGCACCGCTGACGGCCTGGACGCTGCGGGAGCCGAGGCGCGCGTCCACTGGGCCCGCCGGTGCGCGCTAACGCTGCACGTCGTCTACCCCAGCCTGGGTTGGGACACCGGTATGCCTTCGGCAAACAATGCCGGTAACCTCATCGAATACACGGAGGCCGACCCCAGCAGCAACTGGTCGGGCCAGAACTGTTACACGGGCCAGAGTGACTCATACGATGTCAACTTCTCCTTCGTCAGCAAGCTCTTCCTCTCCGGCCCGACCAACCAGTACACAGATGGCGCTGGCTTCAAGTCGTGGTTGCGGAGTGCAGCCCGGAAGAAGGCTCGCCCCCTCTATCCTATCTTCGGCAGCAGCTACGACATCTACAGCACCGGCAATCGCCAGCTCTTCCCTCACCCCACGCTGACCAACTGCACGCTCTACCTGGACCGCAACGGCACCCAGCCTGCCACCGGCTATAACTTCTTCCTCAATGGCTACTGCGAGAACGCCTCCTTCACTCCGGAGCAGAAGGTGCTCTTCTCGGATGGCTCGATGCCCATCGTCGATGCGGTCAAGTCCCTCCGAGAGGACCTCGTCACCCTGACGCCCAACTCCACTCTCGACACCGTTCGGCTTCAGCAGAATCAGACCTATAGCTACACCGCGGACTTCCGGGACAGCACTCACTCCATCCTCGAGCTGCGCACTGCCTCCGGCGGCTTGCTGCGGGTCACCGAGGAGCACGCCATCATCAATAGCGAGGGCCGCATGGTTTCGGCTCAGACGTTGAAGGTGGGCGATGAGCTCCTGACGATGGAGGGCACCCGCGACCCCCTCGTCAGCATTGAGAAGACCACCCACTACGGCAAGGTCTACAACCTGCGCCCGACCTCTTCGGATCTCGTCTCCAACATCCTCGTCGCCGAGGGCTATCTGGTCGGCTCTTCTGCCTTCCTGAATGATGAGATTGGCTATCTCAACCGCATCGTCCTCCACAAGCAGATCCCCCCCGAGCTCATCCCCTGACCTGCCCCGACCTGGAGAGCTGAGCCCAAGTCGCTCGGTCGCAGGTCCTACGTTCAAGCGCTGACACCACCAGAAAAAATGACCCACTCCGACGGTAGAGTGCCTCCGCCCGGCCAGCCCCCAAGGCTGGCGCCGTGGGCATCACTCGTTTCCCGAGGAGAGTGCATATGTCGAAGCAGAGCATCCTTCGCGTGGCGGTATCTGGAGCCATGCTGGGGCTGGTGGGCTGTAACGGAACCCTCGAGCGGGAGGAAGCGGTAGCGCCGGTCTCCCGTGAGGCGGATGTGCGGACGAACGCGCCCTTCAGTCCCGCGCGGAACAGGACGCTGGATGATGCGCTCCTGCAGGTCGAGGCCGACGTCCCTGGCTTCGGGGGCATGTACTACGACGAGAAGGGCCGGCTCGTCGTGCGCATGGTCCACACGGCGCCCGCCTCCGCAGCCCTCGCCGCCGAGCGCGCCATCACCTCGGTGTTCGGGAAGGAGAAGGTACCGGCGGAGGGAATGGTGATGGAGCCGGCGACCCGCACCTTCGCGCAGCTCAAGGCGCTGCAAGAGCGCATCACCCCCGACGTTCTGTCCCAGGCGGGCGTCGTGCTCACGGACGTGGATGAGAAGACGAACCGCGTCGCCATTGGCATCGAGCGCGCGGCGGCGCGGCCGGGCATCGAGAAGGCCATCGATCGGCTGGGTGTGGCGCGCGACGCCTTCGACATCGTCGAGGTGGGCCCCGTCCTCCCGGCGAACGTGCAGGGTGCCTGGCGGCCCATCACCGGAGGGATCCAGATTGAAACGCCGGGCAAATACTGCACCCTCGGCTTCGCTGCGCTCCAGGGCGGCACGCTCGGCTTCGTGACCAACTCGCACTGCACCCAGACCCAGGGTGGCGTCGAGTACACGCCCGCCTATCAGGCCGTCTACCCCGACCATGCCGGCACGGAGATCTCCGACCCGTATTACAGCAGCGGAGGCAGCTGCCCGGCGGGGCGCATCTGCCGCTACAGCGACAGCGCCTTCTTCAGCACCAGCACGACGGTCAACCCGCTCGTGGCGATGACGCCCGGCGCCTTCAACCTGGGCATCTCCAGTTGGCTGAATGTGCCCGGCAAGGTGCTCTACCCCTCGCAAGGGCAGGTCGTCCACAAGACGGGCCGCACCAGCGGCACCACCAGTGGCACCATCGAGTGGGCGTGTGCCACGGTCAACTCGGGTGGCGGGGCGCACACCTACTTCTGCAACTACATCGCCACCAGTCCCCAGCAGAATGGGGCCGGCGGTGACAGCGGCTCACCCGTGTACATCCTGTCGGGAAACAACGCCTGGCTCACGGGCCTGATGTGGGGCGCGGGCTCCAACCCGTGGCACTTCGCCTTCGCTCCGCTGGGCTCCGTCCAGAACGAGCTGGGCATCGTCCCCTACTGCCAGGGCTTCGTGGGCTGCTGACCATCGCCGCTCAAGCCTCTCCGCCAGAGAGAGCCGCGGGCGCTTTGGGGTGGGACCGCTCCTGCCCTTGAGCGCTCGCGGCGATGAAAGGCCTTGTCGCGCACCCCTCGTGTCCGTTACCTAGGGGACAGGTGCCGAGGGGCGCCTGAACCCGAAAAAGACGACGTCACCCTCGCTGTGCTCGCGGTTCGACATGTTGCTTGTCAGTTCCTTCCATGGTCCACCATCGGGTGCGGGCCGCTGTTCAACTGACAGGTGCGACATATGAAACCCGGCTTTGGACGCGATCTGACCACCGGCAGCATCCCCCGGCACATGGTCGCCTTCTCCATCCCCATGCTCCTGGGGAGCTTCCTCCAGACGGCCCACAGCTTCATCAACGCCATCTGGGTGGGGCAGTTCCTCGGCACCCCGGCGCTGGCCACGGTGACGGTGAGCTTCCCCGTCATCTTCTTCCTGTTCGCCATCGGGATGGGACTCACGATGGCCACCAGCATCCTCGTGTCGCAGAACTATGGCGCCAGGCGGATGGACGAGGTGCGCAAGGTCGTCGATAGCTCCACCTTGATCATCTACTCCCTGGCGATCGTCCTCACCGCACTGGGAGAGCTGTTCGCCCCGAGCATCCTGCGCGCCATGGACACGCCCGCGGATATCTTCGACGCGTCCGTGAGCTATCTGCGGATCTTCCTGCTCTCGCTGCCCTTCGGCTTCGGGTTGTTCCTGCTCCGGAGCCTCCTCCAAGGTGTGGGCGACTCGAAGACGCCCCTCTACTTCCAGCTCGTCTCGGTCCTCTTCGCCACGATCCTCGACCCACTGCTGATGCTCGGCTGGCTGGGCTTCCCGAAGCTCGGCCTGAACGGCACCGCGTGGGCCACGCTGATCTCCCAGATCGGAGTGCTCGTGGCCCTGGTCGTCTGGCTCCGAGCGAAGAAGTCACCCGTGGCTCCGGCCTTGCCGCGCCTGAGTCACCTGGGGCCAACGACCGGGACGATGCTGCGGATCGGTCTGCCCTCGGCCGTGCAGCAATCCTTCATCTCGATCGGCATGGTGCTCGTCACCGGCATCGTCAACGGCTTTGGGGAAGAGGCCACTGCCGCCTTTGGTGCTGCCTCTCGGATCGATCAGATCGCCTTCATGCCCGCCATGACGTTCGGGATGGCGATCTCGACCCTCGCGGGACAGAACCTGGGGGCGGGCCACCACCATCGCGTCAAGGAGATCTTCCTCTGGGGTTGCCTCTTCAGCGGTGGAGCCACGCTCCTCATCTCGGCGGTGGCCGTGGCGTTCCCTGATGCACTGCTGCGGATCTTCGTCACGGACGCCTCGGTCCTCGAGTTGGGCGTCTCGTACCTGCACATCGTCGGGGCCTCCTACGTCTTCTTCGGCCTCCTCTTCGTCAGCAACGGGATCATCAACGGTGCGGGCCACACCCTGACGACGACTGTGTTCTCGCTCATCAGCCTCTGGGTGATACGCGTCCCCGTCGCCTACTGGCTCTCTCGGCACATGGGCAACGTGAAGGGGGTCTGGTACGCGCTGGCGCTGAGCTTCGTCGTGTCGTTGAGCGTCAGCATGGCGTACTACTTCTCGGGCCGATGGAAGCGGTCGCTCGTCAAGAAGGCTCCGGCGGGTCCGGCCGCGCAGAATCCCGCCGAGGTGTTCGGCCATGAGACAGGGGAGGCTTGAGAGCGAGCGGCTGGCCGCGCTGTCTGATAGGGATGGGCCGTACGCTTTCAGCAGGAGCGATGATGAACGACGCACACCCTTTCGCCACACGCGTAAACGCACAGCTGCCCGACTGGCTCGTCAAAGAGCTGCCCACGTACAACGCGCGCTTGCCCACCGCCGCGGAGCGCGCCGCCCTCGTCAACAAGCTCGCCGCTCGCAATTACAAGGAGGGCAATGGCGGGCCGTTCGCCGCGCTCGTCGTTGACCCCGCGACGGGAGAATTGATCTCCATCGGCGTCAACGTCGTGTTGAGCTCGGGCCTCTCCTCCGTGCATGCGGAGGTCATGGCGATCTCGCTCGCCCAGACCCGCCTCGGGGCCTGGGACCTGGGCTCGGCTGGGGGTCGCGAGCTCGAGCTCGTCGTCAACTGGCGCCCATGCACCATGTGCTACGGCGCGCTCGTCTGGTCCGGCATCAAGCACCTGCTCCTCGCCGGCGATGGTCCCGAGTGCGAAGCGCTCACGGGCTTCGACGAAGGGCCCATGCCCACGGACTGGAAAGCAGAGCTCGAGGCCCGTGGAATCCGCGTCACCTCTGGAGTGCGGCGGGATGAAGCGATCGCGGTCTTCGCCGAATATGGCCGCTCGGGCGCGCTCGTCTACAACGCTCGCGGAACCGGCTCACGCCTGCAGGACTGAATCACCCACCTTCACTCGAAGCGGTGGTGCTGCCGCGTGTCTCGCATGAAGGTGTAGATGAGCAGTGAGCAGAGAATGGCGCCCGACACGTACCAGAAGAACCACGTCTCGCGCCCGGACAGCTTGAGCCACGTGCCCACGTACTCAGCCGTCCCTCCGAAGATGGACACCGTCAGCGCATACGGCAGCCCTACTCCCAGGGCCCGGATGCGCGCCGGGAACAGCTCCGCCTTCACCACCGCGTTGATCGAGGTGTAGCCCGAGAGGATGACCAGCGCCGCCATCACCAGCAGGAACGCGGTGAACGCGTCCCGGGTCTGCGTCAACGTCGTCAGCAGGGGCACGGTACAGAGCGTGCCCAGCACGCCGAACCCCATCAGCACGGGCTTTCGGCCCACCTTGTCCGAGAGCAGCCCGAACACCGGCTGCAACAGCATGTAGAGGAACAGGGACGAGACGGAGATGAGCGTGGCCTGGTCCCGTGTCAGCCCCACCGAGTTCACCAGGAACTTCTGCATGTAGACGGTGTACGTGTAGAAGGCGAGCGTGCCTCCCAGCGTCAGCCCGACGACCAGGGCGATCTCCTTCGGGTGCCGCAGCAGCTCGCTCATGGGACGCTGCTCCGTCTTCTTCGCCGTCTCCGCCTGGAAGGCCTCCGTCTCCACCATGTTGCGGCGCAGGTAGAAGCCCACCACCGCCAGCGCGGCGCCGCACAGGAACGGGATTCTCCAGCCCCACTCCTGGAGCTGCTCATGGCTGAGCACCAGCCGCTGCAGCACCAGCAACGTCACCGTCGCCAGGAGCTGTCCCATGATGAGCGTGACGTACTGGAACGAGCTGTAGAAGCCCCTGTGCCGGGAGGTGGCCACCTCGCTGAGGTATGTGGCGCTGGTGCCGTACTCTCCTCCCAGCGAGAGCCCCTGGAGCAGCCTCGCCAGGATCAGCACCGTGGGCGCCAGCACGCCAATCCGCTCGTACGTCGGGCAGACGGCGATGATGAAGGAGCCCAGGCACATCAGCGTGACCGACAGCGACAGCGCCGCGCGGCGTCCGTGCAGGTCCGCGTAGAGCCCCATCACCCAGCCGCCCATCGGGCGGATCAGGAAGCCGAGCGCGAACACCCCCGCCGAGTTGAGCTGCTCCACCAGCGGGTTGTCGCTCGGGAAGAACGCCTTCGCGAAGTACAGCGAGAACGCCGAGTAGATGTAGAAGTCGTACCACTCGATGAGGTTTCCCACCGAGCCGCCGAAGATCGAATACAGCCGCTGACGCACTCCGGTATCAGACTTCACCCTCCCCCCCTTTGACCCAGGCTCACAGGCGCACGAGCAGCTCGCGGAGGATGGAGAAGCCCTGTCGGAAGTCCTCCAGCCGAGCCTGCTCATTCGGCGCGTGGTAGTACGCCATCTCCCCGAAGCCCGTGATCTGCACATCGCAGCCCTGGCGCTGCAGGTCTCGCACGAGCGGCAGCGAGCCGGTGAGCGAGAACGGCGTGGGCGCCACGCCTCGCACCGCCTGCATCGCGTCTTTCAGCGCCTGGAGGCCCGGCGAGTCCAGCCGGCAGGCGATGCCCTCCATGCCGTTGCCCTGGAAGCGAAACGACAGTGAGCCGCGCTTCCCCGCCGCTGTGCGGGTGCGAGGGAAGCCCGCGGGCGCCTCGTCGCGATCCAAGCGCGCGTCCAACTCCTGCACGAAGTCCGTCACCGCCTTGCGCACCTCCGCCATGTCGTAGAAGGGCGTGAGGCGCAGGTCACCCTTGAGCGTGACATCGGCGGGAATCTTCGACTCCTTGGTGTTGGAGCCCTCCACCACCGTGGATTTGAGGCTGGACGAGGACAGGAAGCCATACTTCTTCTCGTCCTCCGTGGGCGGGAACCGCGCTTGGAACCAGCGGGCCAGCTCCAGCGAGGCGGCCATGCCCAGCTCCAGAGCGTTGACGCAGTTCTGCGGCATTCCCGAGTGCCCGCCCACGCCCGTCACCTTCAGCTCCCACAGCGAGATGCCCCCGGTTCCCAGCGTGGGCCCGAAGTTCGCGCTGTCCAGCCAGTACACCGGCTGCCCGGCCAGGTCCTTCAGCCGTCCCTGCTCGGCCACGTAGTCCAGGCCCAACCCCGGCAGCGACGAGGACTCCTCGTTGGCGATGAGCACCACCTTCAGCGTGCGGCGTGGGCGCACGCCCTTCTCGGCCAGCTGCGCCAGCAGATCCGTCAGCACCGCCACGTGGCCCAGGCAGTCCGTCACCCCGCGCCCGTAGAGGACGCCTCCTGGCCCCTCCCACAGCGTGAAGGGGCTGCGCTCCCAGCCCTCGCCCTTCTCGTCCGCGGGGACGACGTCGAAGTGCGCGCCCACGAAGCCCACCGCGCCCTCGCCTGTGCCACGCACGGTGAGCACCAGGCTGGGCCGCGCCTCCTTTCCCGAGGCCGCCAGCGACTCGGCCTGGATGAAGCCGCTCTGGATGTGCGGCGCCAGCGTGTCCAGCACCACCTGCGCGGCGAGCCGCTCCTCCGGCACCAGCCCGCCGGCCGGGTTGTTCTGCAGCTTCGGCGTCAAGGCGATGAGACGCCGGAGCACATCCAGGAAGCGGTCCTCGCGCAGGGTGAGCGTATTCATGGGGCCGGATTGGAGCCCAAGCCCCCGCCGGAAGTCACTGAGAACCACGGCCCCGCGCCATGAGCGCGCGCAGGACCCGTTCACTGGTGGCCGGAATCCGGTGTACGTGCGCTCCGGTCGCATGCCGGATCGCATTGGAGACGGCGGCGGCCACTCCGACGATGCTGGTCTCGGCCACCCCTTTCGCCCCGAATGGCGCCTCTCCGTGGGGATGCTCCAGCAGGACGGCGTGGAGCGCGACGGGAACATCCGGTGCCCCGAGGACCTTGTAGCCGCTCATGCTCGGGTTGGTCAGCTGGCCCTCCCGCCACACCAGTTCCTCCGTCAGCGCGAAGCCGAGTCCCTGCACGAACCCGCCCTGCACCTGCCCCTCCGCCGCCGCCGGGTTGATCGTGCGCCCCACGTCGTGGACGCTCCACCCTTCGAGCACCTGGACGTGGCCGGTCAGCTCGTCCACCTCCACCTCGACCACCTGCGTGGCGAACACGAAGTAGCCATTGCCCATCGACGACATCCCCTGGGCAGTCGTCCGCTTGGTGTCGATCGGGATCGGCGGGAACAGCCAACGGGAGCTGGCGATGATCGGCCCTCCCTTGAAGTAAAGCGCGCGGGCTGCGATGGCGCCGAACGTCACCGAGGCGTCGGGCTTGCCTTTGACTCCGACGATGCCGCCGGGCCGCAGCTCGAGCTCCCGCTCCGGGCGGCCCAGCATCTCACTGGCCTGCTCGAAGAGCTGCTGCTGGACCTGCTCGCACGCCTGGGTGACCACCCGGCCCACGGTGAACGTGGTGCGGGTCCCTCCGGTACACCAGTCGTAGGGTGAGCCATCCGTGTCCGGACTGGTGAAGTTGATCTGCTCCATCGAGAGCCCCAGGGCCGCGGCCGCGCACTGGGCCAGCGCCGTATCCGAGCCCTGGCCGATGTCCACGGCTCCCGTGTTGACGGTGACCGTCCCATCCTCGTTGAGCCGCACCGTGGCGCTCGAGCCCAGCAGCGCCGACACGTGCCCCACCGCAGCGATCCCGATGCCGCGCCGCTTGCCGGTAGGGGCGGCCTGCTGGCTCCGGCGCCGGTTCCAGTCCGACACCTCGCGCGCCCGCTCCAGGCAGGCCTTGAGCGTGCCGCTCTCGACGGGGACGCCTCCCAACCACCGCTCCCCCGTTTCGAGCGCGTTGCGGAGCCGCAGCTCGATGGGGTCCATGCCCAACCGCTCTGCGAGCTGATCGATCTGCACCTCGCTGGCGAAGTGGATCTGCGGGTTGCCGAACCCTCGGAACGCCGACGCCCGGAGCCGGTTGGTGTACACGCACCAGCACTCGATATCGACGTGCGGGATGCGATACGGCCCGCGCGCGAACCAGGCCCCCACCCCCGCGACGAACGGCCCATCATCCGCGTAGGCGCCCGTGTCGAAGTAGATCCGTACCTGGCGAGCCAGGATGCGGCCGTCCCGCGTCGCGCCCGTGCGCATGTGGATGCGGCACCCGTGGCGCGACCGCATCATCCGCATGTCATCCGTGCGCGAGAACGTCATCTTGACCGGCGCGCCCGTGGCCTTCGCCAGCGCCACCGTGATGGGCTGGTTGGTGGACTCCGTCTTTCCGCCGAACCCTCCGCCCACTCGGGGCGCGATGACTCGGATCCGGGACATGGGAATGCCCAGCGCCTCGGCGATGACCGCCTGCGTCCGGAACACGGACTGGGTCGAGGTGTAGACCGTCACCTTGCCGGTGTCGCGATCCACCGAGGCCAGCGTCGCGCATGGCTCCAGGTAGACGTGCTGCTGCGCGGGCGTCTCGTACACGTCCTCGACAATTACCTCGCACCGCTCCCACACCTTGTCCGACTCGCCCTCGATGAGCCGGATGTGTGAGGCGGCATTGGGCGCCTTGGCGCGGGCCTCGGTGTTCTCCTGGAGGCTGAAGTAGGCGTCACGCTGGGCGTGGAGCACGGGCGCGTCTGGGCGCAGCGCCTCCTCGGGATCGAAGACCGAGGGCAGCGGCTCGTACTGGATATCGATCGCCTCGAGCGCCCGGCGGGCCGTCTGGAGATCGACCGCCGCCACCGCCGCCACCGGCTCGCCCGCGTAGAGGACCTTGCCGCGCGCGAGCAGCGGTTGATCCTTGATGACCGCGCCGATCTTGTGGTCAGGCAGATCCTCGGCCGTGAGCACGGCCTTCACCCCGGGCAGCGCCTTGGCCCGCGAGGTGTCGTACGAGAGGATCCGGGCATGCGCATGGGGACTGCCCAGCAGCGCGCCATGGAGCATGCCCGGCAGGGTCATGTCGTCGGTGTAGACCGCGCGTCCGGTGACCTTCTCGCGCGCGTCCAGCCTCGGCACGGACTGGCCCAGCACCTCTCCCACCGGGGTCGGCCCTGGCTTCGGTTTCCCCTGCTGACTCATGGCCGCCCTCCCACCGAGGCGATGGCCTCCACGACCTTCGCGTAGCCCGAGCATCGGCAGACGTTGCTGCCCAGCGCCTGGCGGACCTCCTCCACCGTGGGGTGCGGATTGCGATCGAGCAGTGCCTTCGCCGTGATGACGATGCCGGACATGCAGAAGCCGCACTGCACCGCTCCGTGCTGGACCAGGGCCTGCTGCACCGGGTGGAGCGCGTTGCCTTGCTCCACTCCCTCGATCGTGGTGATCGCTCGGTCCCGCAGGGGCAAGGCCAGGGACAGGCAGGAGAACACCGGCTCGCCGTCCACCAGCACCATGCAGGCCCCGCAGCTCCCCTGGTCACAGCCTCGCCGGGTGCCCGTCGCGCGAAGGTCCTCCCGGAGCACGTCCAACAGCGTCCGCTCCGGAGGGACCGCGAGCGTGTGGGTCGTCCCATTGATGGTGAGGGACAGAGGGATCTTGTCAGCCATGGGCAGGCTCCCGGGCAAGGGACACGGCACGGCCGAGCAGGCGCGGGATGAGCAGGCGCCGGTACTCGGCCGAACCCCGAACGTCATCGACAGGCGAGGCGGCACGGGCCAGGAGCTGCCCCGCCTCGGCGATATCCTGTTCCCCGAGCGGGGTACCCACGAGCCGCTGGTCGGCGGCGGCGACATGGAGCGGCACCGGCCCGCAGCACCCCACGGCCACGCGCGCCTGGCGGCACGTGGCCCCCTCCATGGCGAGCACCAGCGAGATGGACACCGTGGGGTAGTCGCCGGACACGCGGCTGAACCGGAGGTGGTGTCCCACCGCGCCCTCCGGGCCCCGGGGAATGAAGATCCGGGTGATCAGCTCATCTCGGCCCAGGGAGGTCTGGAAGCGATCCACGAAGAGCGACTCCACGGGGACGAGCCGCCGGCCGCTGGGGCCCGCCACCTCCACCTGGGCCGAGGCAGCGACCAGGGCCACGGGAATCTCCGTGTTGGGATCGGCCAACCCGACCGAGCCTCCCACAGTGGCCATGTTGCGGATGGCTGGGTGCGCCAGTTGCTCCGCGGCGCTGCGCACCACCCTCATGGCCCCGCGCAGGCGCGTGTCGGCCGCCACGGTTCGGTGTCGCACCATGGCTCCCACCCAGAGCCCCTCTGGCGTCTCGGTGATGGCGGACAGTTCCTGAATCCGATGCAGGCTGACCAGCATCGCGGGCGCGGCGTGTCCCGCGTGCATCATCGCCACCAGCGAGGCCCCTCCCGCGAGACAGCGCGCATGCTCCGTGGAGGCCAGGAGGGCGACTCCCTCCTCCACCGTTTGAGGTTCCGCGTATCTCATCGCACCCCTTCCCCGACTTGGGTTCACAGGCAGTGTACCCAGGTCTCTTTCAAGGTGGTGTACACGGTCCTGCCGCATCACGTCACTCCGTGACACGGGGGAAGGCACGGACACGCACTCGGGCTCGCAGGTCGCGGGTCCCTCGTCTCGGCGCGGGGCCCCCCGTCAGCGGACGGGTCCTCCCGCGCCGGCCGTCCCGCTCTCCCTCGGCTCACGGGCCTCTTTGACTCCTCGGTCTCCAGCATCCTCTCAGGGCGCGCTCTCGCCAAACCTGTCCGGTTGTCTGACAGGTTCGGACGGGCCCTCTCCTTCAGAGGGTCTCCCCACGGACCTGCGTCGACGTTCTCTGCACGGATAACGCCATTCCCCCTGGCACTGAGCCCTACCGCAGCCCTCTCTTGACCGAACTCTATCCACCGCCTCGCACCGACCCGAGACTCGATGATGACGTGGAAATCAACGGTGGCTGCTGGTTCCGCGCCGACGACCTCAAGCCCCCGTGCTTGAAGGATTGGTACGAGTGGAAGGGCAGTTGCTATTGGCCCCTGCTGGCTCGAGAACGTCCACCCACCTCCTGAGAGGTGTGACGCGCCCACCTACCGCCGCAGGGCCTTGATCAGCTCGGGTAGCACCACGTCCGCCTCGCCCGGCAACAGCAGCGTGTCGAGGCTTCGCGACAGGCGGGAGGCCGTTCGCTTGAGTTCGATCACAGGCACTCCGTTGGCGCGCGCCAGTCGTGGCAACTCCGACGCTGGCGCCACGTCCATGGCCGTGCCCACCACCAGCAGTGCGTCACACCGCCGCACGAGCTCGAGCGCTTGATGCATCCGCGCTGACGCGACCCGCTCCCCGAAGAGCACCACGTCGGGCCGCAACGCACCGCCGCACCGCTCACAGCGCGGCGGACGCGGCTGGCCCGCTCCTACGTAGGAGGCCGCGGTCCGTCCGGGTCGATCGTCACAGTCATGGCACCGGGTCTCCAGCAACGTGCCATGCAGCTCGATGACCGGCGGCATCGGCACCTGGGCCCCCTGCACCGCCAGGTGCGCCTCCTGGTGCAGCCCGTCGACGTTCTGCGTGGCGATGCCCATCAAGTTCGGGCAGGCCGCGAGCGCGAGGTGCGCGGCGGCCGGGGGGTGCGGCCCCTCTCCCAGGAAGTCGGCGATCACCTCCCAGAGCACTCCCGGCGCTTCCCGGAACCGGAACACCGAGACCGCCGCGTCGCGGTCCCAGCGCTGCCACAGCTCCTTGCGCGTCGCCAAGCCACTACCCACCGAGAGTCCCGAGCCGGTCAGCGCCAGAATGGACCGGGCTCCGGCCAGCAGTCGCGCGGCTTCGTGTGGTGTCACTCTCCGCGTCGCCAGCTCCCTCTCGAACTCCGCAGAGGATGCGCCCTCGGGCTCTGGCGCCACCTCGTCCAGCAACTCCGTGACGAGCGGCGCGGCACATTGCGCCAGCGGCCGTGGACCCGCCGCCGCGTCCCGCAGGGCATCCGCGAGCTGCCCCCGAACCCGGTGCGCCAACAGCGGCCGCAGCGCGCCCGGCCCTGGCTCGAGGCTCGCCTGGAGGAAGCGGATCGCCTCGCTCCGATGCCCCGCGAACCGCAGCGCGATGCCCATCTGGTACCGCGAGATGCGGTGCCCAGGCTCCAGGGTCAGCGCCCGGGTGAGCCAGGTGATGGCCTCCTCGACGCCTCCCGCCACCAGGGCGAGCCCCCCCAACTGCGCGCACGCCGGCACCAAGGTGGGCGCGAACTCCAGCGAAGCCCTAAGCGAAACCCGCGCTTCCTCCAGCTCCCCCAGGAGCCGGTGCGCGATGGCCAGGTGGTAGTGCGCGCGTGCATCCTCGGGCGCATGGGAGACCGCCTCCCGCAGGCAGGTGGCCGCCTCGCGCTCACGCCCCGCCCGAAGCAGCGCCAGGCCTCGGGTGTGCAGCTCGTTCATGGCGGGCCCGCCTCAGGGAGCCGGGGCGGGCGCGGGCTTCTCGGGGCTGGGGCTGTCCCCAAAGGGAATCCCCGCGGGGATGAACGTCCCGTCCGGATCCGCCTGCCACATCGAGTAGCGGCGCGAGGACACTTCCTTCAGCACTCCGCCCTGGTAGCAGACCGTGTAGACCGTGGTCACCGGCTCGACGAGCGAGAACATGCCGTGCTGGAAGCACTCCATGCCCCCCGCGCGCATCTCCTTGCCGATGGGACGCCCGAGCTGCCCGACCACGTCCTGCTGCGACATCCCCACACTCACCGCCCGAATGCCGTTCGGGGTGATGATCCGCACCATCTCCGGCTGCCCCTGCATCGACGCCCACGCGGCCAGCGCCCCGAACAGCGGCACCACCACCACGAAGATCCAACGGCGGTTGGAGGCGCGCCGCTCACGAAAGGCGCTGAAGAGGTTGTCGGGCGCCGAGGTCGCCTGCTCTGCCACCGTGGAGGGATTCATGGGGGTCTCTTGCATTCTCACGCGGGAGGATAGCGGATACCCCAACCCCCTCCCAGGGCAGGTTCATTCCAGGGCCCTCCGCCGGGTAAGCAGCCCATCCACTCCCGCGGCCAGCAGACCCCCCACCGTGTAGCAGAGCAGATCCGTGGCCAGGAACCCTCGCCCCAGCACCAGCGCGCCCAGCCGGTGCGCCCGCACCGCGTCAATCCAGGGCGCCCGGTAGAGCTGGCTGAACTCCACCAGGAACGAGATGCCCACCGCGAGCCCCACCGCCTGGAGCACCGAGAGGCGGGGCCAGAGGAAGACGAGGCACGCGTACACCATGGCCGTCCAGAGCGTGTCACCCGCGTAGGCAACGATGAAGGAGGGCAGCGGGACGGCTCCGGAGCGTGATCCCATCCCCAGCACGGGAAGCAAGAGCAACAGCGGCAGGACCGCCCACCGCCGGCGGACGGGAGGGGGAGTCCCAGGAGTAGCATCCAAAAGTCGCATTTGCCGTATTCTATGTTCTGTCCGGAATTCAGGCCGCGCGTGCCGGACCCCCGTTATGCACGGGAGAGCCCTCAACTGGAGTGGAGAACGACATGCAGCACGCGTACGCAGAGATCAACGGCATCCGGATGCACTACGTGACGCACGGCACAGGGGAGCCCATCCTGTTCCTCCACGGGTTCCCCGAGTACTGGGGCGTGTGGAAGCCCCTGCTGAAGGAGTTCTCGAAGGACTACCGGGTCATCGCCCCAGACCTGCGGGGCTACAACCTGACGTCCCGTCCCAGAGATGTCGAGCAGTACCGCATCCAGCACCTCGTCGCGGACGTGCGCGCGCTGGCCGAGCACCTGGGCCTGCGCAAGTTCACCCTGGTGGCCCAGGACTGGGGCGCGTTCCTGGGCTGGAGCTTCGCGATCCGCCACCCGGAGTACATCCGCCGCTTCGTCAGCATCGACGTCACCCACCCCGCCATCTTCGATCGCGAGCTGAAGGAGAACCCCTACCAGCAGAAGGCCAGCCAGTACATGCTGGGCATCCTCAACAACCCCCATGCCGCAGAGGAGCTGGTCGCCAACGACTTCGCCCTCCCCCGCAAGCTCCTCTTCGAGGATGCGATCCACCACGGCGCCCGGCTCTCCGAGGAGGACCTCGCCGAATGGCTCACGGCCTGGAGGCAGCCCGGAGTGTTCAAGGCGGGGCACCAGTACTACCAGGCCGCGCGGATCGGCCCTCCGGATGGGAATGGCTTCCCGGGCGGCAGCAACCTCCTGGAGGACGTGCCCCAGGAGAAATGGAAGGTGAACTTCCCCGTGCTCATGCTCTGGGCCGAGAAGGATCCCTACCTCCTCGAGGACTGCCTGCGAGGCCTGGAGGTGCTCGCACCCAACCTGACCCTCCACAAGGTCCCCGGCGCCAGCCACTGGCTCACCCTGGAGAAGCCCCAGGAGGTCATCCAGCACCTCCGCGACTTCTTCGCCAAGAAGGGCTGAGCCCCTACCCCAGCAGCGAGGCCACGAGCGCCGGGAAGTCGGCCCCCGCCGGCAGGCGCCCCTCGGCGTGCTCGGGCCGGCCTCCCCCTCGCCCGCCGCCCGCCTCCGCCAGGCGCTTGAGGAAGGCGCCACAGCCGAAGGGGGAGCCGCTCCCGCGGGCGATCAGCACCGCCAACCCCTCGGGAGCGCGGCCAGCCAGAAACACCACGGCCTCCGGGCGCGCCGTCAGCCTCGCCGCGATCGCCCGCAGCGACTCGGGGCCCGCTCCGTCCAGCACCGCCACCACCCGGTGCTCCGGCGACTGCTCCAGCGCGGCGGCCAGCTCCGTGGCCGTCTGATCCGCCAGCTTCGCCCGGGCCGCCCCCAGCGCCTCGCGCGCCTCGGTGAGCTCACGGCGGAGCTTCTCGATGACGGTGGGTACCTCGCCCGGGCCACACGTGAAGGCCCGGCCCAGGCCACGCAGCGTGCCGGCCTCCTCCCACAGCTCGCTCCGGGCGCGAGGGCCCGCGGAGAACGACACCCGCCCCTTGCTCTTGTAGCGCTCCACCCCCAGCACCCGGATCAACCCCACCTGCGCCGAGCGGGTGCAGTGCGTGCCGCCACACGGCGACACATCGAAGTCGCCGATCTGCACCACGCGGATGTTGTCGGTCACCTTGGGCGCCCGGCGCAGCGGCAGCGCCGCCAGCTCCTCCGGCGTCGGGAAGAAGGAGCGGATCTGGATGTCATCGTCGATGACGGCGTTGACGAGCGCCTCGGCCTCGGCCACCTGCCGCTCGTCGAGCGCGTCCAGGTCCACGTCGATGGTACACAGCGTCTCGCCCAGGCGCGAAGAGACGGTGTGCGCGTTGGCCACGTCCACCAGCGCCCGCGAGAGCATGTGCTGCCCCGTGTGCAGCGCCATATGTACCCGTCGGCGGGCCCGGTCGATCTGCCCCGCGAGCTCGGCGCCCACCTCGGGCAGCCCCTTGCCCTCCGCCAGCTCCAGCACGTGGTGGACGAGGCCCGCGTCGTCCACTTGCACGTCCTTCACCGCCAACCCCCCGAGCACCCCGCGATCGGCCATCTGCCCTCCCGCCTCCGGGTAGAAGGCCGTCCGGTCGAGCACGAGGGAGGGGGCGCCATTCCACGCCGCGTGGGCGAGCACTCGCCCGGAGAACTGATGCAGGAAGGGATCGGAGTAGTAGAGCCGCTCGGTGGGAGACATGTCCCGAAGGGATAACATGAAGGACCGCCTCCGGCGCCCGACCGCGCCTCTCGCCCGGAGAGGAAGGTGTCAGGCGCTCTCCGCCCCCCGCGTCACCGCCGGCAAGCCCTGAAAACCCGGGCATCCCTTTGAAAGCACGTGTGACGATCATGAAAGCCGAACGCCTCTTCCTGCCGACGCAAAACCCTCCCGCCTCCCTCTGCTGGCACGAGGACTCCCTCATCGACTGGGTCTCGGGAGGCATCGCGTCCTTCCTCGATGGACGCACCGTCGATCCCCACATCCGCTACGCCTACCGCTTCGATGCCGCGGTGATGTCCCCGGACGGCCGCTACGCCGTCCTCTACGAGAAGCTGGGGACCAAGGGGCTGGTGCTGAAGCAGGGCAAGATCCTGCGGGAGATCAACCGCAGCTTCTACCACGCCACCACCTACGAGTACCCCGTCGCCCTGCACACCCTGCCCAGCGGCCGCACGCTCCTCGCCCACTGTCCCGACGAGTACTGCCGGCTCGACCTCGAGGACATCGAGACCGGCGAGCGGCTCACCCGCCGCGCCGACAGCAGCGTGGACATCTTCCACTCCCGCCTCCAGTTCAGCCGCGACGGCCGCTACCTGCTCAGCGCCGGCTGGGTTTGGCACCCCATCGACGTGGTGTCCGTCTTCGACGTGACCCGCGCACTCGAGCAGCCCGAGACCCTGGACCGCCCCGAGCCCCTGGAGACCGGAGACTGGGGCTCGGAGCTGCACTCGGCCGCCTTCGGGGACAACGGCACGCTGTTCCTCAACAGCTCCGACCCGTTCTCCGATGACGCCTCCTCCCTTCCCCAGGGGCAGGATTCCGAGAGCCTCGGGGTGTACTCGCTCACGGAGCGCCGCCTGCTCTCGCTGGCCCCCCTGCAGCACCCCGCCGGGACGCTGATGGCCGTGGGCAAGTACGTGCTCGACTTCCTCGGGCACCCCAAGCTCGTCGACCCCTCCACGGGCCTGGTCATGGAGCGCTGGCCGGACCTGGACACGGGCCGCCAGGGCAGCAGCATCATCCGCCACCTCCCTCCCCAGCCGCCGCTGGCGTTGGATCCCGTCGGCCGCCGCTTCGCGGTGGGCACCGAGAAGGGCATCGAGGTCGTCCGCTTCCTCACGGAGGCCTGAGACCGAGGGGCCGGGCCCCTCCGCCGGCGGAATGAGCCCGCGCCTCGGAAGGGTTGCGTGCAAGCCTCCTTCCCACGCTCGCCGTGCCCATTCCCTTGACCACCAACCGAACAGGCTCCTTTACCCCACGTGACGCATCGCATTACTGTGATGCGTCACGTGGGGTTCACGCGTTGTCTCGCTGCGGCGAAAGAAGAGAGGGAGCCAACTGATGTCGGACGTCCCGGGGCGGTATGGGCTGTATGAACCCGAGACGGAGCATGATGCCTGCGGCGTAGGCTTCGTGGTCCATATCAAGGGAGAGCGCTCACGCGGCATCGTCGAGGATGCGCTGGAGCTTCTGAACCGGCTGAGCCACCGAGCCGCCGCCGGCAAGGATCCCGAGACCGGAGACGGCGCCGGAATCCTCATCCAACTGCCGCACCGCTTCTTCGAGCATGAAGCCCCCCGGCTCGGCTTCGAGCTCCCTCCTCGCCACCAGTACGCCGTGGCGCAGACCTTCCTCCCCGCCGAGCCGTACGCGCGCTCCGCGTGCGAGGCCATCCTCGAAGAGGTCGTCGCCGAGGAGGGCCAGCGCGTGCTCGGCTGGCGAGACGTGCCGGTGGATCCCGAGCAGCTCGGGCCCGTGGCGCGCGAGGTGGCTCCCGTCATCCGCCAGCTCTTCGTCGCCCGGCGCCGCGTGGTGCCCAGCGCCTTCGAGCGCAAGCTGTACCGCATCCGCAAGCTCGCCGAGAACCGCGTGCGCGAGCGCGGCGTGGACTCGTTCAGCCGCTTCCACGTCGCCAGCTTCTCGGCCGAGACGATCATCTACAAGGGCCTGCTCCTGCCCCGCCAGCTGCCGCGCTTCTACGCGGACCTGCGCCACCCGGAGCTGGTGAGCGCGCTGGCGCTGGTCCACTCGCGCTTCTCCACCAACACCTTCCCCACCTGGGAGCTGGCCCAGCCGTTCCGCTACATCGCCCACAACGGGGAGATCAACACCCTGTCCGGCAACCGCAACTGGATGACCGCCCGCCGCGGGCTGCTCCAGTCGGCCCGGCTCGGCGGCGGTGGCGGCCTGGAGTCGCTCTTCCCCCTCATCGTCCCCGGCAAGAGCGACTCGGCCCAGTTCGACAACATGGTGGAGCTGCTCCACCTGGGCGGCCGCTCCCTGCCCCACGCGATGATGATGATGATCCCCGAGGCGTGGGAGGGCCACGACTCGATGAGCGACGAGCGCCGCGCCTTCTACGAGTACTCCTCGGCCCTGCTGGAGCCGTGGGACGGCCCCGCCGCCATCGCCTTCACCGACGGCCAGCTCATCGGCGCCACCCTGGATCGCAACGGCCTGCGCCCGGCCCGCTACCTCATCACCGAGGATGACCGCGTCATCCTCGCCTCGGAGATGGGCGTCATCGACGTGCCCCCCGAGCGCGTCCGCCGCAAGGGCCGCCTCACCCCGGGCCGCATGCTGCTGGTGGACACCTCCGAGGGCCGCATCCTCGAGGACGAAGAGGTCAAGACGGACATCGCCAACCGGTGGCCCTACCGCCGCTGGCTCAAGCACAACGTCTTCACCTTCGACGCCCTGCCCATCATGCCCGCCCCGGCGCGCCTGGCCGGCGAGGAGCTGCGCGGGCTGCAGCGCGCCTTCGGCTACACGGACGAGGACCTGCGGCTGCTGCTCCAGCCCATGGGCGAGACGGGCAAGGAGCCCGTGGGCTCCATGGGCACGGACACCCCGCTGGCGGTGCTCAGCGATCACGCCCCCAGCCTGTTCTCCTACTTCCACCAGCTCTTCGCGCAGGTGACCAACCCGCCGATCGATCCGATCCGCGAGGCCCTGGTCATGACGCTGGGCACCGAGCTGGGGCCCGACGGCAACACCCTGGAAGAGACCCCCGAGCAGTGCCACCGCCTGGCCCTGCCCGGCCCCATCCTCACCAACGGGCAGCTCGCGCGGCTGGCCGCCATCCGTGGCGAGGGCATCTTCGAGACCCGGGGGCTGTCCCTCGTCTACCCCCTGGACTGGGGCGAAGATGCGCTGGAGCACGCGGTGGAGCGCTTGTGTACCCGGGCCGTGGAGGCCGTGGACTCGGGCGCCAACATCCTCGTGCTGAGTGATCGCGGGGTGGACTCGGGCCATGCGGCCATCCCGGCCTTGCTCGCGCTGTCCGCCGTCCACCAACGCCTGGTGCGGGACGGCATCCGCATGTACACCGGCCTCGTGGTGGAGACCGCCGAGGCCCGCGAGGTCCACCACTTCGCCTGCCTCTTCGGCTACGGCGCCTCCGCGGTGAACCCGTACCTCGCGCTGGACACCCTGCGCTCCATGGCCGAGGCCGGGGAGATTCAAGTCCACCACGAGAAGGTGCAGGAGCACTTCATCCACGCCGTCGAGGAGGGCCTGCTCAAGGTGATGTCCAAGATGGGCATCTCCACGCTGCAGTCCTACCGCGGCGCCCAGCTCTTCGAGGCCGTGGGCCTGGAGCGCGGGCTCGTCGAGAAGCACTTCACCGGCACCGCCTCGCGCGTCGAGGGCGTGGGCCTGCGTGAGCTGGGGCGCGAGGTAGAGGAGCGCCACGCGCGCGGCTTCGCGGCCGCCGCGAGCTTCGAGGAGGGCCTGCTGCCCGTGGGCGGCCAGTACCAGTGGCGCCGCAAGGGCGAGCGGCACAAGTGGAACCCCGCCACCCTGGCCAAGCTCCAGGCCGCGGTACGCGAGAACGATCCGGCGATCTTCGCCGAGTACTCGAAGCTGGCGGATGACGAGACGCGCGAGCTGTGCAACCTGCGCGCGCTCCTGGAGGTCCCCACCGAGGGCCGCACCCCCGTACCGCTGGAGGAGGTAGAGCCGGCCAGCGAGATCGTCCGGCGCTTCGTCACCGGCGCCATGTCCTTCGGCTCCATCAGCGCCGAGGCCCACGAGACGCTGGCCATCGCGATGAACCGCATTGGCGGGCGCTCCAACAGCGGCGAGGGCGGCGAGGAGGGGCACCGCTATCAGCCAGACGAGAACGGCGACCTGCGCCGCAGCGCCATCAAGCAGGTGGCCAGCGCCCGCTTCGGCGTCACCGCCGAGTACCTCGTCAACGCGTCCGAGCTGCAGATCAAGATGGCCCAGGGCGCCAAGCCCGGCGAGGGCGGCCAGCTCCCGGGCCACAAGGTGGATGAGCGCATCGCCCGCGTCCGCTGGTCCACCCCAGGCGTGACGCTCATCTCTCCCCCGCCCCACCACGACATCTACTCCATCGAGGATCTGGCGCAGCTCATCTACGACTTGCAGTCGGTGAACCCGGCGGCGCGGGTGAGCGTGAAGCTGGTGAGCGAGGTGGGCGTAGGCACCATCGCCGCGGGCGTGGCCAAGGCCGGTGCCGGCGGCGTGGTCATCTCCGGGTACGAGGGCGGCACGGGCGCCTCTCCCCTGTCCAGCATCAAGCACGCGGGCCTGCCCTGGGAGCTGGGCCTGGCCGAGGCGCAGCAGGTGCTCGTCCACAACGGGCTGCGCAGCCGGCTGCGCGTGCAGGTGGACGGCGGCCTGCGCACCGCGCGCGATGTGCTCATCGCCACGCTGCTGGGCGCCGAGGAGTTCGGCATGGCCACCGCCAGCCTCGTGGCCGTGGGTTGCGTCATGCTGCGCAAGTGCCACCTCAACACCTGCTCCGTCGGCATCGCCACCCAGGATCCCGCCCTGCGCGAGCGCTTCCAGGGCAAGCCCGAGCACGTGGTGAACTTCTTCCACCTCGTGGCCGAGGAGCTGCGGCGCTCCATGGCCGCGCTGGGCGTCCGCCGGCTGGATGAGCTGGTGGGCCAGGTGGAGCTGCTGCGGCAGCGCCCCACCTCGGACCACTGGAAGGCCAAGCGGGTGGACCTGTCCGCCCTGCTGGAGCCGCCTCGCGCCCCCCTCACCGAGCCCCGGCGCTGTGACACCGCTCAGAACAAGGACGTCTCGGACCACCTGGACCACGAGCTGATCCGCGACGCGCAGGCCACGCTCGAGGGCGGCGATCCCACGCTGTGGGTCCGCCCGGTGAGCAACACCCACCGCGCCGTCGGTGCCCTGCTGTCCGGAGAGATCGCCCGGCGCCATGGCGCTCGGGGCCTGCCGGATGGGCGGATCCGCGTGCGGCTGCAGGGCTCGGCCGGGCAGAGCTTCGGCGCGTTCCTCGCCAGCGGCGTCACGCTGGAGCTGGAGGGCGACTCCAACGACTACCTCGGCAAGGGGCTCTCCGGCGGGCGCATCATCGTCTACCCGCCCGAGGGCAGCCGCTTCACCCCCGAGGAGAACGTGCTGGTGGGCAACACCGTGCTCTATGGCGCCACCGCCGGCGAGGTGTACCTGCGGGGCCTCGCCGGTGAGCGCTTCGCGGTGCGAAACAGCGGCGCCCAGGCCGTCGTCGAGGGCGTGGGAGACCACGGCTGCGAGTACATGACGGGCGGCGTGGTGGTGGTGCTGGGCGGCACCGGGCGCAACTTCGCCGCGGGCATGAGCGGCGGCATGGCCTTCGTGCTCGATCGGGAGCGCACCTTCCGCGAGCGCTGCAACCTGGAGATGGTGGAGCTGGAGTCCCTGGTCGACGAATCGGAGATCTGGCTGGTCCACGGGATGATCGAGCGCCACTTCCAGCACACCGGCAGCATGGCGGCGCGGCGGGTGCTCGACCACTGGCAGCTCATGGTGCCCCAATTCGTGAAGGTGATGCCCACCGACTACAAGCGCGTGCTCCAGGCCCGCCGCACGGCCCGGAGGCCTCCCACCGCCGCACCCGAGAGGCGCCAGCGCGCCGGGACGGAGGGCTGACCATGGGCAAGCCCACCGGATTCATGGAGTGGCAGCGCGTCGGCGCCCCCAAGCGCGAGAAGGTCGAGCGCCTGAAGGACTCGCGCGAGTTCGCCCTGCCCCTGGCGCCCGAGGAGGCCAAGCGGCAGGCGGGCCGGTGCATGGACTGCGGCGTCCCCTTCTGTCAGCAGGGCTGCCCCCTGGGCAACCCCATCCCCGACTTCAACGACGCCGTCTACCGCAACCAGTGGAAGGCCGCCTTCCTGGCGCTGAGCACCACCAACAACTTCCCGGAGTTCACCGGGCGGCTGTGCCCCGCGCCGTGCGAGGCCGCGTGCGTGCTCTCCATCGATCAGGATCCCGTCACCATCGAGCAGATGGAGAAGGAGATCGCCGAGCGCGCCTTCGCCGAGGGATGGGTGCGTCCGCAGCCTCCGACGAACCGCACCGGCAAGCGCGTGGCGGTGGTGGGCTCGGGGCCCGCGGGGCTCGCGGCGGCCGCCCAGCTCAACCGGGCCGGCCACTCCGTCACCGTGTACGAGCGCGATGACCGCATTGGCGGCCTGCTGCGCTACGGCATCCCCGACTTCAAGATGGAGAAGGGCGTGCTGGACCGGCGCCTGGCCTTGATGGAAGCCGAAGGGGTGGTGTTCCGCACCGGCGTGGACGTGGGCAAGGAGCCCGGCTTCCGCGCGCTGCGCGAGCAGCATGACGCGGTGTTGCTGGCCATGGGCGCTCGGAAGCCTCGCGAGCTGGAGGTCCCTGGGCGCGAGCTGGGCGGCGTGGTCCAGGCCATGGAGTACCTGGAGCAGGAGAACCGCGTCGTGGCCGGCACGGCGACACGCACCCCGCGCTTGAACGCGGAGGGACGGCGGGTGCTCATCCTCGGCGGCGGCGACACCGGCTCGGACTGTCTGGGCACGGCGCTGCGCCAGGGCGCCAAGAGCGTCACCCAGGTGGAGCTGCTCCCCGCTCCTCCTGTGAAGCGGGGCGCTGGCAACCCCTGGCCGCGCTGGCCGGTGGTGTTCCGCACCTCCTCCAGCCAGGAGGAAGGCGGCAAGCGCGAGTTCGGACTGATGACGAAGCAGCTCACCGGGAGCGATGGCCAGCTCCAGGCACTGCAGGCCGTGCAGGTGGAGCTGCGGCGCGAGGGTGATGGGCCTCCGAAGCTGGTGGAGGTACCCGGCACCGAGGTGACGTACGAGGTGGACCTGCTCGTCCTCGCCATGGGCTTCACCGGGCCGGAGACGGCGCGGCTCGAGGAAGAGCTGGGCGTGCGACTCACGCCTCGGGGCGCGGTGCAGGTGGATGCGCACTTCGCCACCTCCGCCGATGGGGTGTTCTGCGCGGGCGACGCCAGCAGGGGCGCCAGCCTCATCGTCTGGGCCATCTCCGACGGGCGCGAGGCCGCCAAGGCCCTCGATGCCTGGCTCTCCGGGAAGTCCTCCGCGCTGCCCTCTCGGGGCCGGGACGCCTCCTTCGGGTGAGCCTCGGGGGCAGGCGAGGTCTCGCCTGCCCCTGCTTCGGCACTACCGCCTCGGCGTGCTCGCGGCGTCCGCCGGATTGCTCCCGGCGTCCACCTCGTCACCGTCGAGGTAGCCGTCCTCGTCCCGGTCGATGCCGATCCGCTCGCCCGAGCCCGGCGGCGCGCAGGTGTACGTCAGCTCCAGTGGCCCCGCGCTCACCAGCAGCCGCAGCGCCGACTCCGGAATGGGCGGCAGCCGCTTGCGGTCGGACACGAACTTGCCCGCGCCGATATAGAAGAAGCCCTGCTCGCGGTGGCCCACCTGCGTCTTCGCCACCAGATCGCACTCCCCTGCGTTCGCACGCGCCAGCAGGAGGTTGATGCGCGGGTTCGCCACCGCCGCGTTCGTGCGCGTGAGCGTCACCTGCTGGCCGACGATCGGCGCCAGGTTGGTGTCGAACGCGAGCATGAAGCTCTCCAGCTTGCGGCGCATCGCCTGCCCCTCCGCGTCGGGCGGCAACCCCGTCGGGTTGTCCGGCCCCTGCGTGAAGGCCATCACGTTGTTGAAGCGGAACATCGTGTCCACGCTGCCGTCGTGGATGAAGCCGAAGCCGCGCACCTGGTCCCCCGTGAACTCGTTGTCGATGGGGTTGAAGATCGGCGTGCGCGGCATGCCGAACATGCCGACCTTCTGGTACATGTTGCGCAGGTGCGGCACCTTGAGGACCTGCGCCGCGAACGGGAAGGCGCTCCGCCCATCCGCGCCGAAGAAGCCCGGAGCCACCGAGCCCGGGTTCGCCGTCGGGTTGATGACGTGGCACGCCTCACAGGTGATGTGGAAGACGATGTTCGAGGGCACGTTGAAGAAAAAGTCCTTGGCCTCCTGCTGATCCGGCGTCAGCGAGTTGTCGAGGTTCCGGATCGGGTTCGGCGGGTACGTCACCCGCAGGATGAAGTCCGTGAAGGCCTGCATGTCAGCCTCGGGCAGCCCCTCGTTCCGGCCCAGCAGATCCGCGAACGCCCCGTTGAACTTCTTGAACGCGACCTCCTCGTTGAACGAGCCGCTGTCCGGCTGGGCGCTGGGCTCGTCATTGCCGCCGGTACGGTCCGCGCGCCAGTGCATCGGCCCGTGGTTGGCCATGCCGCGCAAGCTCTGGGTGACCATGGGCCCCTTCAGCGGGTGGAAGTCGGGGTTGATGATCGTGTTGCCGATGAACGGCCCGGGGTTCGTCTCCACGCCCTGGTCCGGGTTGCCGAGATCCCACGCCAGGCTGTCGAAGTCGCCGAACACGTGGCACGTCGCGCAGGACGAGTCGCCGTGGCTCGAGCTCAGCGACGCGTCGTACAAGAAGCGGCGCCCCTTCACCACGTGCTGGGGCTCGGGGTTGTACATCGCCACGTGGTCCACCTCGGCGCGGCGCCGGGTGTCCACCACCGAGATCGCGTTGTCGAACCGCGTCATGACGTACAGGCGCTGCCGGCGCTCATCCAGCACCAGCCCCGTCGGCCCGCCGCCGGTCAGCTTGATGTGGTTGGCCGTGTTCGGGACGAAGGTGTTGTTCTCCAGCTCCGCCGTCTTGAAGATGCCAACCTTGTCCGAGCTCAGCGCCGCCACGTACAGCGTCGCGCCGTCGCTGGTGACGGCCATGCCCGTGGGCAGCGCCAGGCTCTTCTGGTTCTCCGGATTCGGGACCGGCGCGCAGCAGGCGTCGTAGTTGATGTGCTTGTTCAGGTGACGCGGCGTCACCCCTGAGCCGCTCAGCACCGTGATTCGGTTCTCGTGGAACCGGCCCCGCACCGTGTGACCCGCGAACTCGCCCGGGCCCTCGAAGCGCTTCTCGTTGAAGGCCTCCGTGTTCGACACGTAGACCTTCCCGCTCACCGGGTTGACCGCCATGTTGTAGAGGATGGTGCCCACCCCCGAGAAGGACCCCGCCGAGCCCGCCACCTGCCTCGGCGGATTGGCCATCGCGTCGATGACAAAGACATCCTTGTCCGGCAGCGAGAACTTCACCGAGCTGTCCCAGGCCCTGCCCAGCTCGTCCACCCAGTGCGCCCCGTCGTACTTGACGATGAGCCCCACCTCGGGCTGCGTCGTCCCATCGATGCTCTTGTTGGGTGCCGGCAGGCCTCCCTTCGTCTGGCCCCCATCGGGGATGAGGATGTGGGAGAGCGTCGTGGTCCGGTTGCCGGTATGGAAACCCGCCACGTAGACCCGTGAGCCATCCGGCGTCACCGCCAGCGCGCGCGGCGTATCCGTGAAGAGTGTCAGGATCGTCTGCGGCAGCCCCCCGAGCGACTGACCCAGTGAGTTGGCATTGAAAACCCAGACATCCGCTCGGCCGACGCCCGGCGTGGTGAGCTGCGGATCGAACGGGATGTTCTGGCCCCGGTGCGCCGTGGTGATGAAGGCCCGGCTGCGCCCCGGCCCCGCGAAGACGATGTCGCGCGGCTCGTCGCCCACCAGCAGCGTGCGGGTGACGCTCCCGCCCGTCCCAGCGGGGTTCAGCTCCACGATGCTCACGCTGTCCGAGAGGTGGTTCACCACCCAGACCTCGGTGTTGCTCCGCGCCGCCACCGCCACCGGCTCGAGCCCCACGGGGACCGAGCCGCGGTGGGTCAGCCCTCCCGCGTGAACCCGGAAGATCTCCAAACGATTGTCAGGCGTGTTGACCGCGAAGAGCAGCTTGCCGTCCGGCGACAATTCCAGAGGCCGGACATGCCCACTCTCGAAGAGGGTAAAAGAAGACTCGGCTCGCGCGGGCAACGCCGCGCAAAAACAAACAGCCAGTGTCGCAGCGAACAACCAGCCTCTCCCAAAGAGAGACGCAGCGCGTTGTCGTACCATGGGGATCTCCTGCACTGAGGGAGCGTTCAGCGGCCCGGGACGTGCTCACCGGGCTTCAATGCAGTGAATCATTTTTCCAACAATTGAACTAGCCGCTTTATTTGGAAAATGCGCTAACCCAGTAATGCCTGTGCGGGCTTGGTTTCACGCTCAGCGATGGGAAGCTTGAGCGTGGCGGTGGCGCCCAGTCCCTGCCCGGCGCTCTCCAACGTCAACCGCGCTCCCATGAGCTTCGCCGCGAGCGCGCTGGAGTGCAGGCCAATGCCGTGGCCTTCCTTGCGCGTGGTGAACCCCTGGGTGAAGAGCTGTTCCCGCACCTCGGGCGCGATTCCCTTACCATTGTCGACAACCTGGTAGTGGATCCATCCCTCCTCGACATACAGCCGCAATCGCACCTGGCGCTGTCCCGGCTCCACGGTGTCCATGGCCTGCCGCGCGTTGGCCAGCAGGTTGAGGAGGATCTGCAGCAGCCGGTGCCGGTCCACCCGCATCCTCGGCAACGGTGAGAGCTCCTTGAGCACCTTCACCCCCGCGTGTTGCAGGGCTCCCGCCTGCAGGCGCAGGGCATCCTCCAGCACCTCGGCCAGATCGCACTCCTCGACCAGCAGCGTGGCCTTCGCGTACGCCTGCTGCATCTGGATGATGGAGCGCACCCGATCGACGTTGCGGGTCATGTCCTCCATGCCCTGCCGCAGCGCCTCGCGCTCCTGGGCCAGCTCTCCCGCGAGCCCCGAGAGGTAGGTGAACAACTGCCGGCCTCGCGGATCCTGGGTGAGGAAGTCCGCCAGGTTGTCGCGGTGGTTCTCCAGGAGCTTCACCACCTGCTCGACCCGGCCCGTGCGCGAGGTGGCCACCGTGTGGCGCAGCTCGTCCGTGTCCACCACCAGGCTGGTCAGGGCGTTGCCCACGTCGTGCAGCACGCTGGAGGCCACCTCCGTCTTGCCCACCATGCGCGCCGTCTCCACCAGCCGCGACTGGGCCTCTCGCAGCTCGCGCGTCCGCTCCTCCACGCGCGACTCGAGCTCCTCGTTGGCCTGACGCAGGGCCGCCTCCGCCTGGCGCACCTCCGCGTAGAGCCTCGCATTGTCCATGGAGATGACGGCCTGCGAGGCCAGGTGCTGCAGCAAGGGAATGCGGGTGGGGTTGAACGCCTCCGTGGTGAGGGCGTTCTCCAGGTACATCAACCCGTAGAACGCGCCCTTTCGCTCCAGCGGCAGGCACAGCAAGGAGCCCACCCTTCCCGGGGACATGAAGACGTCCGCGGAGAAGTCGTGCGGCCGGGAGATGTCCTCGATGAGGACGTGCTCGCCCGTGCGGCGCACGTAGGAAAGCACCGTCCACGGCAGGTCCTGGGCCTCCGTGTCCAGCGGCGCCTCCTTCCCCTCGGCCTCGACGGAGAAATCCACCAGCGCCGCCACCCTCAGCGCGTCTCCCTCCAGGAGCAACAGCGCGCCCCGCTGGGCCCCCGCGCTCTCCATCGCCACCCGAATCAGCGTGGCCACCAGCTTCTCCAGGTTCATCTCACTGGAGATGGCCTGCTGCGCCTTCACCACGCTGAGCGCGTCCAACAGCCGCGAGCCCGTGTCGTAGCTGGTGGTGCCCTGCCCCGTCAGCGCCAGCCGCGTCAGGTCCGGCCACGCCTCGTCCAGGTGCCGCACCTTGCCCTGCGCGCCCCACTGGATATAGGCCTCGCGCGCCTGGCGGGCATAGGCCAGCGCGATGAAGGAGACCTCGTGCTCCTGCCAGAAGCGCGCGGCCAGCTCGCTCGCCAGGGCCACGTTGTCGATGAGGCCGTACTGGCGAGAGACCTGGATGGCCTCCTCGTACGCGTAGACGGCCGCTTCCAGCCGGCCCTGGAGGCGCTCCAGCTCCGCCGCCACCAGCTTCTCGGCCGCGCGGAAGGTCTCCGGGACGTTGGCCGCCCACTCCGCCAGCTGTTGGTGATGCTCCTGGATCTCCTTCAGGTCCTGCGCCTGTCGCTCCTTCGGGGCGTCGTGGTAGCAGGCCGCCAACGCCAGGGCCCGGTAGTGGTGATAGTCCAGCAGTTGGATGCGCCCCGTCACCGCCCAGCGCATCTGTCTGGCCTTGTCCGCCGCCTCGCGCGCCTCCTCGAAGGCGCCGCACATGAAGCGCGAGCGCGTCTTGATGACGAAGTACGAGCACCGCAGCGGGGCCATGCCGCCGCTGAGCAGGGCCTCCAGGTCCGCCTCGCTGACGCCCTCCATGCTCAGCGAGTTGAACGACGGGGTGAGCCCCCGCATCTGCTGCACCAGGCACAGGATGAACCGGATGATGTTCGATGCATCCCTGAAGCCCGCTTTGCGCGCGAACTCTCCGCGGGTGACCGCCTCCTGAGCCACTTCCGCCAGCTCCGACCCCATGGCGAGGTAGATCCATGTGATGAAGATGGAGGAATAGCCCGCGATCTGGATGTCTCCCGACAGCAGCCCGTGATGAAAGGCTTTGCGGTACAGCTCCCGCGCGCTCGTCAGCGGCTGCACCCACAGCGTCAGGTGCCCCATCGTGAAGAGGACTCGGGCCCGATAGGCGGTGTTGTCGTTGCGCTCGACGAACTCACACGCCAGCCTGCCGAAGGCCTCTCCGCGATGGTAGTTACGGAAGATGCAGCTCGTGACAAAGCCATACCAGACATAGGCGGACGCGGACTCGGGCGTGCTGCCATGGCGGATCGTCAGGACGATCATCCGGCACAGGTGTACGGCCAGCAGCGTCTCGCTGGTGAAGAAGGCCGGCGCGAACAGCGCCCCCAGCAACCCCATGAGCGCCTTCAGCTCCGGATCCGTCATGGGAGGCAGATCGATCAGGCTCTCGATCGGACGATCTCCCAGCAGCGTCTCCAGCTCCTTCCTCGCGACCTCCACGTCCTCCCAGGAGGGCTTGGCGGAGAAGCGCTCCCCGAAGTGCTCCAGCCCCTCCAGCAGGCACAAGGCGGCGGCGTCGGGCTGGTGGGCCGTGACCAGGATGATGCTCTTGAGCCGGTAGGCCGCCGCCAGCTCCTGGCGCGAGGGCGCCCGGGGGAGCAGCGCGTCGACGATGCGGCGGGCCTCGGGGCCATTTCCGCTCATCAGCTCACTGCTGGCCTGCCCCAGGCGCAGCTTGAAGGCCAGCCCGGGAGCCGTCTCCCAGAGGTTCTCCGGCAGCAGCGAGAGGGCCATGGTGAAGTAGCCCACCGCCGTGCGGTGCGCGGTGGAAGCCTGCGCCCGCTGCCCCGCCTCGGCGTTGAGCCGCCCCAGCCGGGAGCGCTCCTCCACGTCCTGGATCAACTCCACGCCCGCGTTGAGCTGCCCCACCACGTCGAAGAGGCGCTCGTGCAGCTCCTCCGGGGAGAGCCGGGTCCACAGCAGCCTGCCGATCCGCAGGTGGGTGGCCTTTCGCTCCTCCTCCTCGCTGAAGGCATAGGCCGCCTGCTGGATGCGATCGTGCAGGAAGCGGTAGTGCTGGGAGCTGGACTGCACCACCATACCCTCCTGAAGGGCTGGCTCCAGGCCGCGCTCCACCTCGGCTCCGTCCTGGTGGGACAGCAGGCCCAGGACGTCCAACGCGAAGGTATTGCCCACGCACGCGGCCAGGCGCAGCAACTGCACGGACTCCTCCGGGAGCTTGCGCAGCCGGCTGGCCATGAAGTCCACCACGTTGTCCGAGTAGCCCCGGGCTCGCACGGCCTCCGCGTCCCAACGCCAGCCCCCCCGCGGCCCTCGCTCCACCAGCCCGTCCTGGTGGAGCGTCTGGAACAACTGGAGCAGGAAGAAGGGGTTGCCGCCCGTCTTCGTTTGGAGCAGCTCCGACAACGGCTCGACGAGCTCCATCGCCGCGCCGTGAAGGGCGTCCGCCACCAGTTGCCGCGTCTGCTCGGGGGCCAGCGGCCCGAGGTGGAGGTCCACCAGCCGCGCGCCCGCCTTGCGCGTCTCCTCCAGCACCAGCGCCAGCGAATGCGAGGCGTTCACCTCGTTGTCCCGGTAGGCGCCAATGAGCAGCAACGGCGGGGTACCGGGGTGGGTGGTCAGGTATTGCAACAACTTGAGGCTGGCGAAGTCCGCCCACTGCAAGTCATCCAGGAAGAGCACCAGCGGGCGCTCGGCGGTGGCGAACACTCCCAGGAAGCGCAAGAAGAGGCGGTGGAAGCGGTTCTGCGTCTCGGCAGGCGGCAGCTCCGAAGCAGGCGGTTGCTTGCCTACCACCTTCTCCAACTGTGGCACCAGGTTCACCAGCACCTGGCCGTTGCCCTCAAAGGCTTCCAACAGGCGCTGACGCCAGGCCTCCACTTCCGCGTCCCTGCCCGCCAGCACCTGCTGCACCAGCGAGCGCATGGCCTGGGCCAGGGTGGCGTAGGGCACCTCGCGCTGCAAGGGATTGAACTTGCCGCTGAGGAAGAAGCCGCGGCGCTCCAGCACCGGCTTGTGCAGCTCGTGGACGATCGACGACTTGCCGATGCCCGAGTAGCCACGTACCAGCACCCACTCGGGCCTGCCCTCTCGCGCCACCCGCTCGAAGGCCCCCAGCAGCGCCTCCCGCTCCACCTCTCGGCCATAGAGGTGCTGGGGCAGTTGGAAGCGGGCCGGGAAGTCCCGCTGGCCCAGGGGAAAGTCTTCCACCACGCCCTGCCGCAGCGCCTCCTGGCACCGCTCCAGATCGGCCTTCAGCCCCTCGGCGCTCTGGTATCGGGCCTCCGCCTCCTTCGCGAGCAGCTTGAGCACCACCGCTGACACCATGGGCGGCAGCGAGGGCACCCACCGCTGGGGCGGCGCGGGCGGCTGAGAGATGTGCGCGTGGAGCCACTCCAGCGGATCCTTCCCCCGAAAGGGAAGCTGCCCCGTGAGCATCTGGTAGAGCGTCACGCCCAACGAATAGAAGTCCGTGCGGTAATCCACCGCTCGGTTGATTCGCCCCGACTGCTCCGGCGACATGTAGGCCAGCGTGCCTTCCACGAAGGTCGTGTTGGCCTCCTCGACGTGCTCCACCTGCTGCAAGGAGGCCAGGCCGAAGTCGATCAGCCACACCTGCCCCTGCGCCGAGAGGAGGATGTTGGCGGGCTTCACATCCTTGTGGATGACACCCCGGCGGTGCATCTCCGCCAGCGTCTCCGCCAGGGAGATGGCGATGGACAGGAAACGCGAGAGTTCGAAGGGCTGGCCAAGCTGATCCGCGAGGGCTTTTCCTCCCACGTCTTCCAACAACAGGACGGGCCGCTCCTGGAGCAGCTCATGGCCCCGCGAGGCAAGCACCCCCGGCGTGCCCTGCAAGCGCCGCAGAATGTCGTGCTCACGCTGGTAGCGGGTGCGCTCGCGAGGGCCGAGGTGCTCGGTCCGGGGCGTCTTGACGATGACTGGAAGCTGATCCGCTTCGCGCAGCGCCTGGAACAACAGGCTGCTGCTCGTCATCTGAAACAGCCCAAGGAGCTTGTACCCAGGAATTTCCATCATGACTGCGAGGACCTACTGCCAGAAAATCAGTGGAGAGGCGTGAACAGTACGCTTCCCCTGCCTCCATATGAAAGGCGGGGTGCAACACTCACACGTCGTATACCTGCCTGCCCGCTCCTCAGGACCCGGAGGGTAGGTTTCCCCGGAGTACCCGCAGGACGTTCTCCCCGCCTATCATCCGGATCTCCTTTTCGCTCAATCCCTCCGCGATGAGCGCGTCCGTCAGCTCGGCCAGCCCCGCGACATCGAACGGCGTCGTGACCGCGCCATCGAAGTCCGAGCCCAATCCCACATGGTCGGCGCCCACGACCGACACCGCGTAACGGACCGCCCGGGCGATGGCCTTGGCGCTGTTCCCACACGTCGCCGTGGACCAATAGCCAATCCCAATGACGCCGCCATTGCGAGCGATCGCCCGGAGCTGCTCATCACTGAGGTTGCGGTTGTTGTCGCACGTGCCCTTCACGCCCGTATGGGAGACGACGACGGGCCGGGTGGCGATCGCCAGCACGTCTTGGATTGTCTTCCGCGAGGCGTGCGCCAGATCGATTGTCATTCCCCGCTCCTCCATGCGCTTCACCACCGCGCGCCCGCGCTCCGAGAGGCCTTCCTTCTTCACCCCGTGCGCCGAGCCGCTCATGTCGTTGTCGAAGAAGTGCGCGAACCCCAACATCCGAAAGCCCGCCTCGTGGAGCTCATCCACCGCCTCCACGCGGCCCTCCAGCGCGTGCATGCCCTCGAGCGACAGGAGCGCGCCCACCTTCTTCCGATCCTTCTCGCGCTCGGCCAGGAAGCGCTCCAGGTCCTGGCGGGTGCGGATGAACGTGAGCTTCCCGTCCGAGTCCTCCGCGAGCTCCTCGAGCTTCTCCGCCTGGTGCAGCGCTCGCGACTCGAGGCTGAACCAGGCCCCCACCGGCCAGCGCTGGGCGATGGAGAGCAGGCGGACCTCGTCCGTGGTGTCGTCATTGCGATCCGGGTTCATGTGCTTCGGCGTCTTGGTGACGACGCTGAAGACCTGGAGGCCCACGTTGCCCTCGATGAGCCGGGGCACGTCCACCTGCCCCCACGCTCCCCGCTCGTTCAGGTCCCGGTTCCACAGCAGCGGGTCCGCGTGGAGATCCGCGAGGAACAACCCGGAGTGCAGCGCGGCCCCACGCTTCGTCGGGGTGTAGGGCGTCTTCCGGGAGACCTTGTTCATCCGCCGCCCCGCGCTCGTGGCGGCCACGTCGAGTCCGATGAGGGCCCCCACCACGAGAAAGGCGATGACGCCGAGGATGATTCGCTTCTTCATCGGGCCCTCCAGGGCAGATCAGCGGAGCTTATCTCCCAGCAAGGCATTGCCTTGTCGACCCCGAACGAATGCGCGAGGCTCCCGGCGCTTTTCTTCCCCGAGGCTCCATGTCCACACTCCGTGTCAAGTCTGCCCTCGCGGCGCTCCTGCTGCTGTCGTCCTCCGCCTGTACCTCTTCCCGCCCGCCTTCCCAGGCCGGCGTCTCTTCCGCGGAGCTGTCTCCCACGCAGGTGGCCCTGCGCGCCTTCGTGGATGCGCACTTCGAGGACCAGTTCCGGCGCAACCCCACCTTCGCCACCTTCGCCGGCATCCACACGTATGACGGGGAGCTGCGCGGCTTCACCGTCGAGGAGCGCGCCGAGAACCTCGCCGCCCTCAAGGCCCGGCTGGCCGCCCTGCCCCAGCAGGTGGACCGCTCCGCCCTCCCCGCGCTCGACCAGGCCGACTACGACATCCTCGAGAACCACCTGCGCGCCCGAATCCTCGATGCCGAGGTGGTGCGCGGCTTCGAGCGCAACCCCAACACCTACCTCTTCACCGCCTCGGGCGGCGTCTTCCAGCTCATCAACCGCGACTTCGCCCCGCTCGAGGAGCGCATGCGCTCGGCCGTGAGCCGCATGAAGCGCGTGCCCGAGGTGTTCGCCGTCGGCCAGGCCACGCTGAAGAACCCGCCCAAGCTCTGGACGGAGATCGCCATCGGCCAGGCCATGGGCACGCGCACCCTCTACGCGGAGACGCTGCCGCAGGCCTTCGCCCCCGTGAAGGACGCCGCCCTTCAGGAGGCCTTCAAGCAGGAGCAGGCGCGCTGCCTGGCCGCCATCGACGGCTACATCCGCTTCCTCAAGGAGGACCTGCTGCCCCGCTCCAACGGGGACTTCGCCATCGGCGAGGCGGTGTACCGCCAGAAGCTCCAGTACGAGGAGGGCGTCACCGAGGACATCGACTCGCTGCTGGCCTGGGGCCGCGCCGAGCTCAAGCGCACGCAGGCCGAGTTCCAGACGGTGGCCTCGCGCATCACCCCCGGCAAGAACGCCATGGACGTCTACCGCGAGCTGGGCAAGGAGCACCCCACCCCCGCGGAGCTCGTGCCCGTCACGAACGCCATGCTGGAGGAGATCCGCCAGTTCCTCATCGACAAGCAGATCATCACCGTGCCCAGCGAGGTCCGCGCCCAGGTGGCCGAGACGCCCGTGTTCAACCGGGCCCTCTCCTTCGCCAGCATGAGCATCCCCGGCCCCTTCGAGACCCGCGCCACCGAGGCCTACTACTACGTCACCCCGCCGGAGCCCTCGTGGACGCCCGAGCAGGTCGAGCAGCACATGAGCTTCTACAACCGCTACGCGCTGCAGATCGTCTCCATCCACGAGGCCTACCCGGGCCACTACGTGCAGTTCCTGTGGACCCGCCGCGTGGACTCGAAGGTGCGGCGGATGCTGGGCTCGGGCTCCTTCAGCGAGGGCTGGGGCCTGTACACCGAGCAGATGATGCTGGATGCGGGCTACGGCGGCGGCTCCGGCCTCAACGCGGACAAGCTGCGGCTCAACCAGCTGGCGCTCTACCTGCAGCGCCTGGCCCGCTACGTGGTGGGCCTGTCCCTGCACACCCGGGGCATGACGTACGAGCAGGCGGTGCGCTTCTTCGAGGAGGAGGCCTATATGACGCGCGTCAACGCCGAGCGTGAGGCGCGGCGCGGCACCTCGGATCCGACCTACCTCGTCTACGCGCTGGGCAAGAAGATGATCCTGGAGCTGCGCGAGGAGGCCCGCGCCAAGTGGGGCAAGGACTTCACCCTCCAGCGCTTCCATGACCAGGCCGTCTCCTACGGCTACCCGCCCATCCCCATCCTCCGCCAGCTGATGTTCAGCGAGCCCCAGGCCTCTGGCACCAAGTAGAGTCCAGGAGACAGGAGGCGACATGGAGACACGGACCGCGCTGGTGGCCGGGGCGAGCGGGCTCGTCGGCGGCTTGCTGCTCGACGCGCTGCTGGAGAGCCCCACGTACCGGGAGGTGTGCTCGCTCGGGCGCCGCCCGCTGCCCAAAGAGCACCCCAAGCTCACCCAGCGCACCGTGGACTTCGCCCGGCTCGAGGCCGAGGCCCTGCCCGCCTCGGACGACGCCTTCTGCTGCCTTGGCACCACCATCAAGAAGGCGGGCAGCCAGGAGGCCTTCCGCGCCGTCGATTACGACGCCGTGCTGGCCTTCGCCCAGGCGGCGCGCAAGGCGGGCGCCCGGCGCTTCCTGGTGGTGACGGCGCTTGGGGCCGATGCGCGCTCGCGCGTGTTCTACAACCGGGTGAAGGGCGAGGTGGAAGCGGCCCTCCAGGGCGTGGGCTTCGAGTCCCTCGTCATCCTCCGACCCTCCCTGCTGCTCGGCGATCGCGCCGAGAAGCGGACCGGTGAGCACGCCGCCATCTTGGTGTCGAAGGTGCTCGGCCCACTGCTGCGCCCCTTCGGCGGTCGCCCCATCGAGGCCCGCACCGTCGCGCAAGCCATGCTCGCCCTGGCGCAGAGTGCCCCCGCCGGGGTGCGGGTGGTGCCCTCGGGCGAGCTGCAGACGCTCGGCGGGGCCGGCCGTTAGTCGAGCGGGCCGCTCCAGGCTTCGTACTGCTCGTCCGACCACGCTCCGGAGGCCAGCTTCTCCACCACGACGGCCGGCTCCACGAAGCCGTCCTCGCGGTACACCCGGAGGTTGGCCCCGGGGCGTATCTCTGGCTCGAAGCCGCGCTCGGCGAGCGCCGCGGCCAGCCACTGCACCAACAACTGGCGCGCCCGCAGGCGCTTGGCCTCCGGAGAGAGGATGTCGAGCCCCGAGGGCCGAACCTTGTCCCACAGCGCCGCGCCTTCCTTCAGCATCGCCGGCAGCGAGCGCAGGGACGTGCGGCGCGGATCCAGGCTGCTGCCGGTGAGCTGCTTGGCGATCTCCGGCAGGATGATCTTCTCGCCCAGCTCCTCCCACCGCAGCGCCACCAGCCCGCCTCGCGTCATGTGCTCGTAGAAGGACTCCTCCGCGCTGGCCTCTCCGCCGAACAGCTCCAGGCAGCTCCCTGACTTCAGCTCCTCCAGCGGCGAGCGCCCTGCCTCGTGCTGCCCCGCGTGCCCCAGGGACTTCAGCCGCTCCTCCACGGGCGGGTGCGAGTCCCAGGGTGACGGCGGGCGCAAGGCGTCCTCCTCGAGATCCCGAGAGATCTCCGCGCGCCGGGACTGCTCTGCGAGGAAGCCGCGAAACCCCTCCAGCAGCGGCACGCGCACGGAGCGCTCCACGATGGGGATGACCTCATGCCCCAGGTAGGCGCCCCACAGCGGCGCCAGCACATGCACCTTGCGCAGCGCCTCTCCGGTCGCCTCCACGCCACAGGTCCGCGCCGCCAGCGCGTCCGCGGCCAGCTCCTGCTGGCGCGACACGGCGCTCGACACCCGGAGGAACAACTGCCCGTAGAGCCGGAACGGCACGTCGAGGAAGAACGCCGAGTCCTCCAGGCTCTCCACCGCCGAGGCGATGGCCACCCTCGTGCGGTACACCCACGGGCCCAGCGTCAGGTCGCCTCCCACGTGGTGGCCGAACTCGTGCGCCAGCACCGAGGCCAGCTCCTCGCGCGACAGGAAGCTGAACAGCGGCAGGCCCACCCCCACCACCGCCTCGCGCCGCAGGCCCCACCAGCGCCGCTCCATGGAGATGAAGGCGGTGGCCTGGTCCACCAGGAACACCTTGCGCGGCGCCCGCGTCCCCACCCGCCGGGCCACCTCCTCCACCAGGGAGAACAGCTCCGGGAGGCGCTCCGGGGACAGGGAGGCCATGTCCGACCCCCGCTTCTGGAACCACCAGCGCGGCCGCAGCGCCCACAGCACCGTGAGCGCGCCCGCGCCCGCCAGGGCCCCGGAGCACCCCAGGCCCCCGGTGTAGCGGCTCTCGGCCACGGGCACCCACGCCAGCGCTGCGACCACCGCCGCCCCCATGGCCCAGAAGCCCGCCCACAGCACCAGCGTCAGGAGCGCGCGCCGGGTGACGCCCCGTGAGTTCACGGTGCCCATGTGGCGATGGCCTCGGTGACCGTCCCCTGGAACCAATCCTCCCGCCGGGCCTGCTCCACCAGCTTCTGGCGCTCCTCGGCCGGCAGCGTGGCGTTGCGCGAGCGCACGAAGCAGGCCGCGGCGCGCAGCTCTGGATCCAGCTCGGCTTCCTCCAGGCGAACCGCCTCCCCGCGGACGAAGCGACGGAACAGCTCCTGGCTGTCCGGGTTCATCCCCGTCGTCCTCCCCAGCACCTGCTCGACGACGGTGGCGCCCGTGCGCACCGCCTCTCCGTACGTGAGCCCCCAGGTGCCCTGGTTCAGCCAGCGAATCTCCGTGCGCTTGAGGCGCTCGGCGAGCTTCAGGGCCGCCTGGGGATCCTGTTTCACCATGTACACCAGACGCGCGGCCACCCCCTCCGGGGCCCCCACCAGGGGCAGCTCCGAGCGCGCACGCAGGTCCCAGAGCTTCTCCCCCTCCTCGAGCTGACTGCTCGCCTCGAGCGCCGTGATGAGCGTGTCGGGGCTCTCTCCTTTCTCCACGTGAGCCACCCGGGCGTAGAGCTCCGCCAGGGAGTCCTGCTCGCTGGACTCCGCCTGGAAGAGCTCCCGCAGCAGCTTCAGCGCCTCGCCTCGCCTCCCCAGGGCCACCAGGGCCGTCGCCTCCGCCTTGGCCAGATCGACCGCTGACATGAGATCGAGGCCGCGCAGCTGCTCCCACCCCTTCACCGTGCCCTCCCAGTCACCCGCACGCCAACGGTTGTAGACCGCCGCCCGCAGGATGTGCGGATCGTCCGGGAAGCGCTGGGCAAGCTCCTCCATGGCGCTCAGGCCCTCGGGCCCGCGCAGCAGCCGCCGATAGAGGTACTGGGCGGTGGCCGAGTCGGGCTGGGCCTCGGCACGCGGCCGGTACTCCTCCCGCAGCGCGCTCAGCTCACCCGCGTTCTCCCGCGCCCACTGGTAGGTCCGGTGCAGCTCCACGCTGTCCGGTCGGGCCTCGAGCGCGCGCCGGGCCACACGGATCGCCTCGGCCGGCGTCTTCGCGAAGGCGACTTGGACGGCGAGGGTGGCCGGCCCGTCCTCCCAGTTCGCCAGACGCGCGACGGCCTCGGTGAATGGCAGCGCATCGCCAAACCGCTCCTCCATCTGGAGCACCGCCATGCACAGCTCGAGGGCGTTGCGGCGCTCGCGCACCACGTCCACGTGCGTCCGGCTGACGCTCGCCTGATGCTTCGACATCTGCACCGAGGATGGGGGCTGGACGAAGGCGTCGTTCACGTTGTCGAGCACCACCACCCGCTCACCGCAGAAGAACGTCGGCTTGTACGGGGACGGCGCCTGGCTGAGCACCTTCTGGTAGGTGACCGTCTCGCGGAAGATCGGCGCCGCTCCGGCGATGTTCCACGCGAGCACATCGTGGCCCGAGGCCACGTTGATCTCGACCGTGTCCACCTCCACCCCGCCCTCGCTCACCGCGCGGCCCTTCTGGGCTCCCACGGGTACGGAGAGCACGTGCATGCCGCCCGCGGGCACGAGCTGGGTAAGCCCGCCAATCTCCACGCGCAGGGGCTCCTGGAACCCGTTGACCACGCGCACGTCCTGGTAGCGCGAGGCATGGAACGCCCGCGCCGCCCCCAGCCCCACCAGCGCCATCACCCCCAGCGCCACCGCCCGGCCGTAGAGCCAGGGAAAGGCCCCCATCGGCACGCGGGCGAAGAGGGTCCAGCCGCGTTGCAGCCCCTTGTTCTCCTCGGAGGGCCGCACCACATAGGCGCCCAGCGGCAGCAGCGGAATGGCGAACAGCGCCACGAAGCAGTGCGTCGCGATGGAGGTGCCATCCTCCGGATCGGGCTCCGCGCTGCCGAGCAGCGTCATCCCAAACCCGTTGACGGTGCCCAGCGAGGGGCTGCCCTTGAGCGGCCGCGCGAACAGCCGGCGCTGGCGCAGCAGCGCATCCAGCACCGCGCGGTGTGAGCGCAGCCGCCCCAGCCACCGAGCCCAGAAGAGCGCGCGGTAGAGCCGGAACGGATCTCCCCGCTCGACGGCACGGCGCACCCCCGCGTCCTCGCACAAGGGCTTCAGCTCGGGGATGCGCTGCAGCACACCCGCCGGATCCTGGATGATCATCACTCGCTCCGTGAGAGCCTTCGACGGGGCAAGAGCTTCGCCTCCCCGCCGGGTCCTGCCAAGGGGGCCACCCTAGGCGAGCGGGAGCTCCAGCGTGGCCGTGGCGCCCTTTCCCGGCCCCTCGCTCTCCAGCGAGAGGCGCCCTCCCAGCGACTTCGCGGTCTGTGCGCTCGAGTAGAGCCCCAGGCCCTGCCCTTCCTCGCGCGTGGTGAAGCCTTGCGAGAACAGCCGCCCGCGGTGCTCCTCGGAGATGCCCTTGCCGGTGTCCACCACCTGGATGCGCGCCGTGTTCCCTTGCGCCTCCAGCCGCACGGTCAGGTGACGCTGGCCCTCGGACTGCTCGCTCATGGCGCTGCGCGCGTTGGTGATGAGATTGATGAGGATCTGCAGCACCCGGTGCTTGTCCAGCCGCGCCTTGGACTTCACGCCCAGCTCTCGGGTGACGGTGATGCCCTGGATCTCGAGCGCGGGCAGCTGGATGCTCAGCGCATCCTCGATGAGCTGGGACAGCTCGCACTCCTCGGGCAACAGCGAGTCGCGCGAATAGGACTTCTGGATCTGCAGGATGGAGCGCATGTGCTCCAGGTGCTTGTGCAGCTTGCCCGCGCTCTCCTTCAGCGCCTCCTGCTCGCGCAGCAGCTCATCGGCCAGGCTGAAGAGGTAGGTCGTCAGCTGCGGGCCGCGCGGATCGCGGGTCAGGAAGTCCGCCAGGTTGCCCTGGTGCTGCTCGAGCAGCTCGGTGATCTGCTTCAGCCGGCCCATGCGCGAGGCGCCCAGCTTCTCGCGCAGCATGTGGAAGTTGAGGACGGCGCTGGTGAGGACGTTGCCCACGTTGTGGAGCACGTTGGCGGCCAGCTCGCCCGTTCCCGCCTGCCGCATGACGTCCGACAGCCGGGACTGGAACTGGGTGAACTCCCAGGTGTGCTCCTCCAGGCGCTGCGCGAACTCGTCGTTGGTGCGGCGCAGCGCGGCCTCGGAGCGCTGGAGCTCGGCATGCCGCCGGACGTTCTCCAGGGAGATGGAGGCCTGCGCGGCGAGGTTTCCCAGCAGCGACAGGCTGGCGGGGCTGAAGGTGTGGGGGGCGAAAGTACACTCCAGGTACAGCACGCCCTGGAGCGCCTCCTGGCGCATCAGCGGCAGGCAGAGCACCGAGCGGATCCGGCCCCCCGTGAAGCAGGGATCGGCCGAGAAGGGATGCGGCTGGGAGGTGTCCGCGATGAGCACGGACTCCCCGGTGCGCTGCACGTAGGCGAGCACGGTCCAGGGCAGCGCCGTCTCTGCCTGGGGCACGGCGGCGCCCTCGGGCCCTCCCATCGCGGCGATCGTGAGCTTGCCGTCCTGGGCGAGCAACAGGGCGCCCCGCTGCACTCCCGCGCCCTCGGTGGCCACCCGCACCAGCGTCGTGGCCAGCCCCTCCAGGCTCAGCTCCCCCGAGAGGGTCTGCTGGGCCTTCAGCACGGCCAGCGCGTCGGCCTGGAACGCGCCCGTGTCGGTGAGCGGCTGCCGCAGGGCCGTGAGCGAGGCCAGGTTCGGCCACTGGGAGTCCAGGTGGCGAACCTTCCCCAGCGCGCCCCACTTCAGATAGGCCTCCCGAGCCTGCCGGGCGTAGGTATCGGCGAGAGTGGGCACATGGCGCTCGCGCCAGAACCTCGCCGCCAGCTCGCTGGCGAGGCCCACGTTCTGGATGAAGCCGTGGGTGCGCGCGTCCTGGATCGCCTCCTCATAGGCCCGTAGCGCCTCCTCCGTGCGGCCGGTGACGCGGGAGATCTCCGCGAGGACCAGCTGCTCGGGCGCATGGAAGTTCGGGCCGCAGTGGCGCGCCCACTCCGCCAGCTGCCGGTGGTGCTGGTGCATCTGCTCGAGGTAGCGCTGCCGCTGCTCGGGCGCGGCCTCGGGGTAGCAGGCCGCCAGCGCCAGGGCCCGGTAGAGGTGGAAGTCCAGGAGCTGGATGTGGCCGAGCGAAGCCCAGATGAGCTCGGCGGCCCGATCGCCAGCCTCCAGCGCCTGCGCATAGGCGCCGCACATGAAGCGCGACTGCAGCTTGATGAGCCAGTACCAGCACCGCATGGTGCTCATGTGCTGGGGCGTCAGCCTGGCCTCGAAGGCCTCCTCGTCGAAGTGCTCGTTGCTCAGCGTGTCGAACGAGCGCGACAGCCCGCGCAGCTGCTGAACGTAGCACTGGATATGAAGGAGGATGTCCACCACGGCCTGGAAGTCCGCCCGACGCGTGAAGTCGAGGCTCGCCAACGACTCCTGGTAGACCTCCTCCAGGGGGTGCCCCAGCACGCGGCGGTCCGTGACGATGTGGCAGCTGCAGTAGCAGGCGATCTGGAAGTCGCCGCCCTGCAGCGCGTGGTGGAAGGCGGTGCGGACGAGCTCCAGCGACAGGGAGATGGGGCTGATCCAGTAGTTGGTCAGCTGCAGGCTGTAGAGCGCCCGGCCCCGCGCAGTGGAGAAACCGTGGCGCTCCACCAGATCGCACGCCAGCACCCCGAAGGCATGCCCCTCCTCGTACCGCTTGAAGATGGAGCCCTGCACCAGGCCATACCAGGCATACCCGTTGACGGCCGCCTCGGTGTTGCCGTGGCGCAGGCTCAGCGACACCATGCGGCACAGGTGGAGGATCAGCAGGTTCTCGTCGGTGAAGTAGGCCGGAGTGAACAGCGCGCCGAGCACGTCCATCACCGCCTTCATGTCCGGATCGGTCATGAGGGGCAGCGCGATGAGGCTCTCGATGGGCCGGCCCGCCATCAGGGCCCACACCTCCTCGTTGGCGGCGATGACCTCTTCCCGGGAGGGATGGGGCGACATCGGCATGCCCAACCGCGCCAGGCACTCCAGCAGACAGGTGACGGCCGCGGGGATCTCGTTGGCGGTGATGTAGATCTCGCTCTCGAGACGGACGACCGCCGCCAGCTCCACGGGAGTCCGGGCCCGGGGCAGGAGCTCCCGCACCAGGCGGCGCGTCTCGGCGGCGTTGCCGCTCATGAACTCGCTGTGCGCCCGGTCCAGCTGGACCTTGAAGGCCAGCGCCGGGTCCGTCTGCCAGGGGTCTCCCGGCAGGAGCTCGAAGGCCGCCGCGAAGTAGTCCGCGGCCGAGCGGAACGCCGTCGAGGAGCGCGCCTTCCAGCCCGCCTCGGCGTTCAGTCGCGCGACGCGGTGGCGCTCCTGAGCGTCATGAATCAACCCGCTCGCCAGGTTGAACTGCCCCACCACATCGAAGATCTGCTCGCGCACCTGCTCCTGCGTCAGGCTGGCCAGCAACAGGCGGCCGATGCGCAGGTGGACGGCCTGACGCTCCTTGGGGGGAATGAGATCGTGGGCCGCGTGCTGGATGCGATCGTGCAGGAACCGGTACTGCTCCGGGCGCTCGCGCATCAGCATGCCTTCCCGGAGCGCCTGTTCGAGGCCCGCCTCCACCTCACCCGGCACCTGCCCGGAGAGGATGACCAGGAGCTGGAACGGAAAGGTGGTGCCCACACACGCGGCCAGCTGCAGCAGGTGCTGGGTCCGCAGGGGGAGCTGGCGCAGCCGGCTCGCCATGAACTCCGCGACGTTGTCCGAGTAGTCCTTCGCCCGGACGCCCATGGCATCCCACCGCCACTCGCCCCCGGGCGTTCGGGCCAACAGCCCATCCTGGTGCAGCGTCCACATGAACTGGGTGAGGAAGAACGGGTTGCCGCCGGTCTTCTCGTGGATCAGCGCCGACAGAGGCCCCAGCGTGCTCTCCGCGGCGCCGGGCAGCGTGGCGGCGACGAACTGCTGGACGTGCTCCCGGCTCAGCGGCTCGAGGCGCAGATCCGTCATCCGCACCCCTCCCTTCCGCAGCGCCACCAGGATCTGCACCAGCCAGTGTGAGGGGCTCGTCTCGTTGTCCCGGTACGCGCCCACCATCAGCAGGGGTGGCGTGTCCGGGTGGGTGAGCAGGTGCTGCAAGAGCCGGAGGCTGGCCAGATCGGCCCACTGCAGATCGTCCAGGAACACCACGAGCGGGTGCCCGGGCGTGGAGAACACGCCGAGGAACTTCTGGAACAGCCGGTTGAAGCGGTGCTGCGCCTCGCCGGGGGGCAGCTCCGGCACCGCCGGCTGTTTGCCCACGAGGAGCTCCAGCTGCGGCACCATGTCCACGAGCACCTGGCCCTGCGCGCCCCAGGCCTCGCGCAGCCGCTCGCGCCACCGCACCAGCTCCTCCTCACTACTCCCCTCCAGCAACTGCTGCGTCAGCTCGCGAATGGCTTGAGCCAGGGTGGCGTAGGGAATGTCCCGGTGGAACTGCTCGAACTTGCCGCTGAGGAAGCTCCCTCCCCGCTCCGCCACCGGCTTCCGCAGCGCGTACACCACCGAGGACTTGCCGATGCCGGAGTAGCCGCTGACCAGGATCAGCTCGGGCCGACCGCCTCGCGCCACCCGCTCGAAGCCGTGCTGCAGCACGGCCAGGTGAGGGTCTCGCCCATAGAGCCGCTGCGGGAGCTGGAACCGGCTCGTGGGAGCGTGCGGACCGTCTTGGGAGGTGGCACCGGGTAATTCTTGCATGTTTGGAATTGATGTGAAGAACGGATGATCCCGTATTTCCCTTCGGGTGAGAAGGGATGCAATCCAGGGTCGGCCGGCGCAACTCCCTTATGAGCTCAAAGCGACAGGGAGCGCAGGGAGACGATCCGCGTTCCGGCCGTCACCCAGGAAGGCAGGGCGGCACGGGCCGACTCCAGTGCGGGCGTGCGCTCGCCCTCGGCGAGCTCGCGGACCTGGACCTTCACGGGCGCCGCGCCTCGCAGCAACAGGGTGACTTCCCAGGAGACATCCGGCTTCATCAACGCGTGGATCGTGTAGGTCCGCTCATCCTCGGGCAGCGTGGGCAGGGGCGGTGTGAGCGACCAGCCCGCCAGGGCCTTGCGCGGAATGAAGAGCGAGAGCCGCTCGCCGGACTCTCCGTGCCACCGCAGCGTCACCCTGCGTGTTCCCTCTGGCCCTTCCCCCGCGGGGATGACTTCCAGCGAGGGCGCCTGGCGGCCCGTGGGCTTCTCGGAGATTCGATGCTGCTGCGCGGTGCCGTGCCGAGAAGAGGTACTCAGCCCGGGCAGCAGTCCCTCCAGCTCGAGGAAGTCCGCACCATCCACCCAGAGGCGGGACTGGCCCTCCTCGTCGGCGTGCGTGAGCGTCACCCGCTTGGGCCGCTCCGGGGTGTAGGGGGAGCGCAGCGCCAGTACCCCGGCGGCGAGCACCGCCACGAGGGACAGCGCCAGCGCGGCGCGTCCCAGGCGGCGCTGAGGAAGCAGCGCGGGCAGGCCCGTGAGCGCCGCGCTGATGACGATGAACGCGATCAGGAGCGCGATGACGGGATCGAACGGAATGACGGGCCCCGAGCGCCCGGCCACGGGGATGAAGAGCTCCAGCAGCAGCAGCCCGCTCTGCGCGGTGAGGAGCGCGCCGGGCAGGAAGGCGACCCACGCCAGCACAGCGCGCCAGCGTGGCCACTGGCACGCGGCGGCGAGCCCCAACGCTCCGGGCAGCAGCCACCAGCACGCGAGGTAGGCGACGACCGCGCCCAGCGCCACCAACAGCCCTTGGAGCAGCGCCCACACCAGCAGCCCTCCGGCCCAGAGGGTCAGGGCCTGCGCCGCACCGGGGACTCCGCGCCGCTCGGCACGCCGCACCCACGCGGAGGCCACCGCCAGCGGGCCCACGAGGGCGAGCGTCCCGAAGCCGAGCCAGGCCAGGGATGGCGTCGCATACCAGCCGTGGGGGCGCTTGAACAGGTACGCCTCCAGCAGCGCGAGCGCCACCGGCAGGCACAGCCCCGCGAGGAGCCCTGCCAGGGTGACAGCCGCACCCCACCCCACTGCCTTCGGGGAGACTCCGCCGCGGCGCCACGCGACGAGCAGCGCTCCCAGCACGCCCAGCGTGGAGAGCCCCGCCAACGCGAGCGCGGTGCGCGCGGAGTAGACGAACATCACCCCGCCCAGCAGATCGTAATAGATGGAGGTCTCCGCCTGGGCGCTCGGAGGCGGCGGCTGCTCCGCCAGCGCGCGCGCGAGCGCCAGGGTGTTGCTCCCCACGTGCTGGAGGCTGCCGGGCGTCACCCGCTCGGGCGTGTCCAGCGGGGTGTGGTAGGCGTAGCCGTCCTCGATGAAGGCCGAGTCCAGGACCCGCAGCCCGCGGTCGCGGTAGACGCGGAAGTCGGTATCGGACGGGACGAGCTGCGCGCGAAATAGATCCTCCCCCACCACGGAGCCGAAGGGATGGGGCACGCTGCTCGCGTAGGTCTTCAGCAGCCCGGCGGCATCGGGCGTGGCGCGAAAGAGGAGCGACTTGCCACCTGGCCCCGCAGCATCGAGGTTGATCACCGCCTGGACCTCGCGGGCCCAGGGGTGCTGCAAGAAGGCGTCGGCGCCGACCAGCCCGTACTCCTCGCCTCCATTGAGGTTGAAGAGGATGTCATGGCGCGGCTGGGGCCCCGCGGCGAGCGCTCGGGCCACCTCCACCGCGGCGGCCACGGCCACGGCGTTGTCTCCAGCGCCGGGCGCATCCGCGTGGCTGTCGTAGTGGGCGGAGATCAGCACCGCCGCGCCGGGCTCACGGCCGGGCAGCCTCGCGAGGATGTTGCGCACCCGGTAGGCCACCGCCCGGTCCGGCCCCACGAGGGCGCCTTGCGCGTCCTGGACCTGCACCTCCAGACCGGGGATCTCCCGCAGGCGCTGCGCCAGGTACTCCGCCGACTGGGCGTCGCGGGAGCTGCCCTGGGGACGGGAGCCGATGTCCGCCGCCAGGTGGCGCAGGAGCGGCGCCGCGCGTGCCTCGGAGAAGACGGTGGGTGGGGCGTCGGCGGGAACGGGTGACGGCGGCTGGCGCGACCAGGTGACCAGCGCGTACACCCCCACGAGGGTGACCACAGCCACGACCCAACGCCTGACGTCCGTCTCCTGGAAAGATGCATGCACCGTCACGGTGCGCGCATCAAAGCCTCAGTCAGGGTGCCCCGCCATGTCTCGCCCGAGACTTCCAGCAAGGCTGGAATCCGCCCCTTTATCTGACTCCTAACCGGTTAGAACGGGTGACGACTCCTAACCGGTTAGGACTGGTGACGACTTCTAACCGGTTAGAACTGGTGACGACTTCTAACCGGTTAGAACTGGTGACGACTTCTAACCGGTTAGGACTGGCCATCGGGGAGGCCTCAGGCCGGCACCGGGAGCGATCCCTCAGGACGGGCGGGCTCGGAGGAAGTAGCCACCGAAGCCGCGGCCGGAGGCGGCGCGGACAACACAGCCGTCTCCCCCACCGTCTCGTCATGCTGGCTGCGGTCGAGCCCCTCCTCCTCGTGCTTGGCGGTGACACGCAGCGGGACGATGCGATCCACCAGCTTGTAGAGCAGGTAGGAGCCGATGAACGAGAAGGCGGAGACGACGACCAGCGCCAGCATGTGCATGAGGAAGGTGCGCGTCTCGCCGTAGAGGAGGCCCACGTCCTTGGCCAGCACGCCGGTGAGCACCATGCCCACCACGCCGCCCAGGCCGTGGCAGGGGAAGACATCCAGCGTGTCATCCACCGCGGTGCGGCTCTTGAAGTGCGCGGCCGCGTTGCTGACGAAGCTGGCCACCAGGCCCACCATGATGCTCTGGCCCACGGTGATGAAGCCGGCCGCGGGAGTCACCGCCACCAGGCCCACCACCGCGCCCACGCAAGCGCCCAGGGCACCCGGCTTGCGGCCGCGCAGCCAGTCGAAGGCGATCCACCCCAGCATGGCGGCGGCCGAGGCGGTGTTGGTAGTGGCGAAGGCGAGCGTGGCCGTGGACGAGGCGCTGAGCGCCGAGCCCGCGTTGAACCCGAACCAGCCAAACCACAGCATGCCCGTGCCCAGCATCACGAACGGCAGGTTGGCCGGGGTGTGGCTGAGATTCTCGCGGTGGACCTGCCGCCGCCCCAGCACCAGCGCGCCGGCCAGCGCCGCGAAGCCCGCGGACATATGCACCACCGTGCCGCCCGCGAAGTCCAGCACGCCCCACTGGCGCAGGAAGCCCTCCGGGTGCCACGTCCAGTGCGCCAGCGGCGCGTAGATGACGAGGCTGAAGAGCACCATGAAGACGACGTACGCCTTGAAGCGCACGCGCTCGGCGAACGCGCCGGTGATGAGCGCCGGGGTGATGATGGCGAACTTGAGCTGGAACAGCGCGAAGAGCAGCAGCGGGATGGTGGGCGCCAGATCCGGGTGCGTCTCGCCGCCCACGCCGCTGAACATGAAGAAGGTGCGCGGATCGCCGATGAGCCCGTGGAAGCTGTCACCGAAGCTGAGGCTGAAGCCCACCACCACCCAGAGCAGGCTGATGACCGCCATGGCCATGAAGCTCTGCAGCAGCGTGGAGACCACGTTCTTCAGCCGCACCATGCCGCCGTAGAAGAACGACAGGCCCGGCGTCATCAGCAGCACCAGCGCCGTCGCGGTGAGGATCCACGCCGTGTCCGCCGTGTTGATGGGCCCGCCCTGTTTCGCCTGGGCCTGAGGCGTCACCAGCATGCCCAACACACCTACACCTACCAGGACTGCCATCGCCGCCCACTTCTTCATGCTGCCCGCCTCCTGCGGAAGAGCCGACGCGGTGCATTATGGGAGCGCTATAGCCTTATTTCAAGTGCTGATAATACTAAACCCCACCAAACAAGGACAAAAACAAAGCACTTAATCCAAGGGCGCTGAGATTTGCCCCGACCGAGAACACCCGCCCCTCCAGCAGGCAGGCTGAGCTAAGGAGCGAACGGCGGGAGCGGCGACGCTCCCGTTTTTCTTTGCGGGGACCGGTTCCCCGCTCTCCTTCAGGAGCCCTGTCATGACTCGCCGAATCACCGCGCTCGCGGGATGCCTCGCCGCGCTCACCCTGTCCGCCTGCGCCTCTACGCCCCCCACCCCCGAAACCCAGACCCCCGAGACCCAGGCCCCCGAGATGAAGACCCCCGACACCACCCCCACGGAGCGCCCTACCCCTCCCGCCAGCACCCAGGTGACCGGGACGGTGCGGTACCGCGAGCGCATCGCCCTCTCCCCGGAGGCCGTCGTCCAGGTGGAGGTGGTGGAGGTCTCCGCCGAGGGCCGCCCTGGGGACGTGGTCGGCACACAGACCCTGCGCTCCCCGGGCCAGGTCCCCATCCCCTTCTCCGTGGACGTGCCCTCCGAGCGCATCCGCGCCGACGCCACCTACCTCGTCCGGGCGCGCATCACCGACGGCGCGCGGACCTTCTCCACGCCCGAGCCCATCACCGTGCTCACCCAGGGCGGCCGGACCACGGACGTAGAGGTCCTCTTGCGCAGCGGAAACTGACGTAACTCCATCCTCCTACCCCGTCTCCCGAAGGGGAAAGTCAGACCCATGCACTAGTTATTCACGTGTCTGAGCGGGAGGCATCCATGCAGGGAGAGATGTTTCGCAGTGAGTCGCTGGTGCCAACAACGCGCCGCGCGTACCTCACGGCCGATCTGTTGAAGGAGGAGCGGGAGCAGCGCCAGCTCCTCGGCCAGTACGTGAAGCAGTGCATGGTGGAGGGCACCGACTACGGCCGCATCCCCGGCATGGACAAGCCGACGCTGCTCAAGCCCGGCGCCGAGAAGCTGATCGACTTGTTCCGCTGCACCCCCGAGTTCACCCTGGTGCCGGACTTCAGCCGGGAGGACTTCGAGGGGGGCTTCTTCAAGTACACCTTCCGCTGCCGCATCCTCAGCCGGGACACGGGCGCGGTGATGGCGGAGGGCTACGGCTCGGCCAACAGCCGCGAGAGCCGGTTCCGCTGGCGCACGGCCAACCGCACCTGCCCCACCTGCGGCAAGGCGGCCATCATCCAGGGCAAGGCCGAGTACGGCGGCGGCTGGGTGTGCTTCAAGAAGCGGGGCGGCTGCGGCGAGAAGTACGTCGAGTCGGACGAGCGCATCACTGTGCAGCCGGTGGGCCGCGTGGAGAACGAGAACATCGCCGACGTGGACAACACCATCCTGAAGATGGCCAAGAAGCGGGCCCAGGTGGATGGGGCCATCGCCCTGGCGCGCTGCTCGGACATGTTCACCCAGGACGTGGAGGACATGCCGGCGGCGGAGCTCTCCGCGGTCGCCCCTCCCGTCACGGGCGCGGTCTCGGCGCCGGGGCCCACGGTGGAGGCCTCTCCCCGAATCTCCGCGGTGGCCTTCGGCCCCTACAAGGGCAAGGCCATCTCCGAGATGAGCGACGAGGAGCTGAGCGCCTCCATCGATCTGGCCCACTCGAAGCTGCAGGAGCAGCCCAAAGCCAAGTGGGCCAAGGCGATGCGCGAGAACCTGGCGGCGCTCGAGTCCGAGGTGGAGCTGCGATGCCGTGCGCCCCACGCGGACGGGGCGCACACCGGCCTGCCGCAGTAACCCCGGGCACTACCCGGGGCGCACGGTGGTCTTCAGGTACTCCTGGAGCGGCTTGACGCTCAGCTCCGTGCGCCGCAGGGACTCCAGCGCGCCCACCGCCATCCGCGCCGCCTGCACCGTCGTGTAGTACGGCACGCCGTGCATCAGCGCCTCGCGGCGGATGGTGAAGCTGTCGGCGATCTCCTGCTTGCCGAACGTGGTGTTGATGAGCAGCACGATCGCCCCATCGACGATCTTGTCGACGATGTTCGGCCGGCCCTCCTTCACCTTCTGCACGAGCTGCGCCTGGATGCCCTTGGTGGCCAGGTACGCGTGCGTGCCGGCCGTGGCCACCAGCTCGTGCCCCATGGCCCGCAGGCGCTTGGCCAGGTCCACCACCGCAGGCTTGTCATCGTCCTTCACGGAGATGAACACCTTGCCGGCGCGCGGCAGCTTCACGCCAGCGGCGAGCTGGCTCTTGGCGAAGGCCGAGGCGTAGTCGTCCGCCAGCCCCATCACCTCGCCCGTGGACTTCATCTCCGGCCCGAGGATGACGTCCACCCCGGCGAAGCGCGCGAAGGGGAACACCGACTCCTTGACGGCCACGTGGGAGAACTCGACCTCCTGCGTGTGGCCCAGCTCCTCGAGCGTCTTGCCCACCATGCAGAGGGCGGCGATCTTCGCCAGCGACACGCCGGTCGCCTTGGAGATGAAGGGCACGGTGCGGCTGGCGCGGGGGTTCACCTCCAGGATGTAGATGATTTTCCCCTGGATGGCGAACTGCACGTTCATCAGGCCTACCACCTTCAGCTCGCGCGCCAGGGCGATGGCCTGATCCTTCATGCGCTCCACGAGGTCCGGCGAGAGCGAGTGCGGAGGCAGCGTCGCCGCCGCGTCTCCGGAATGCACCCCGGCCTCCTGGATGTGCTCCAGCACCCCGCCCACCAGCACCGCGCCCGTCTTGTCCGCCACGAGGTCCAGATCCACCTCGATGGCGTCCTTGAGGAAGCGGTCAATGAGCACCGGGTGCTCCGGAGAGGCGCTCACCGCCTCGCGCATGTAGCGCTCCAGGCTGGACGCGTCGTACACCGTCTCCATGGCCCGACCGCCCAGCACGTAGCTGGGCCGCACCATCACCGGGTAGCCAATGCGCTCGGCGATCTTGAACGCCTCGGCGTGGCTGCGCGCCACCCCGTTCTCCGGCTGCGTCAGCTTCAACTTCTCGATCAACGTGGCGAAACGCTCACGGTCCTCGGCGCGGTCGATGGCGTCCGGCGTGGTGCCAAGAATGGCCAGGCCGGCCTTCTCCAGCGGCACGCTGAGCTTGAGGGGCGTCTGCCCGCCGAACTGTACGATGGCGCCCACGGGCTTCTCTCGCTGGGCCACCTCGAGCACGTCCTCGATGGTGAGCGGCTCGAAGTACAACCGGTCCGAGGTGTCGTAGTCGGTGGACACCGTCTCCGGGTTGCAGTTGACCATCACCGTCTCGAAGCCCGCCTCGCGCAGCGCGAACGCCGCATGCACGCAGCAGTAGTCGAACTCCACGCCCTGGCCGATGCGGATGGGCCCGCTGCCCAGGATCAGCACCTTCTGGCGATCGGAGGGAGGCGCCTCGTCCTCCTCCTCATAGGTGGAGTACAGGTAGGGGGTGAACGCCTCGAACTCCGCGGCGCACGTGTCCACCCGCTTGTACACGGGCCGGATGCCCCGAGCGTGCCGGTGCGCGCGCACCTCGGACTCCGGGTAGCCCAACAGCAGCCCCAGGTAGCGATCCGAGAAGCCGTTCGACTTGGCGTCGCGCAGCACCTCGTCCGGGATCTGATCCAGCCGGCCGTACTCCTGCAGCGCATGCCCCTGGCGCACCAGCGCTTCGATCTTCCGGAGGAACCACGGATCGATCGCCGACACCTCGTGGACCTGCTCCACCGTGAGGCCCTCGCGGAAGGCCTGGGCCACGTACCAGGGGCGCTCGGGCCGGGGGATGCGCAGGGCCTCGCGCAGCACCTTCTCCCGCTCCTCCTTCTCCGTGGGCAGCTCGGGCACCTCCAGCGCCAGGCGGCTGGCCTCCATGGAGCGCAGGGCCTTCAGGTACGCCTCGGAGAAGGTGCGGCCAATGGCCATCACCTCGCCCACCGAGCGCATGCTGGTGGTCAGCGTGCGGTCGGCGCGGGGGAACTTCTCGAAGTTGAAGCGGGGAATCTTCACCACCACGTAGTCGATGGTGGGCTCGAACGAGGCCGGCGTGTCGCGGGTGATGTCGTTGCGCAGCTCGTCCAGCGTGTAGCCCAGGGCCAGCTTCGCGGCGATCTTCGCGATGGGGTAGCCCGTGGCCTTCGAGGCCAGCGCGCTGGAGCGGGACACGCGCGGGTTCATCTCGATGACGACCATGCGCCCATCGCGCGGATGGATGCCGAACTGGATGTTGGAGCCGCCCGTGTCGACGCCAATCTCGCGGATGATGGCCAGCGACGCCTCGCGCATGCGCTGGTACTCGCGGTCCGTGAGCGTCTGCGCGGGGGCCACGGTGATGGAGTCACCAGTGTGTACGCCCATCGGATCCAGGTTCTCGATGGAGCAGACGATGATGACGTTGTCCGCCGAGTCGCGGACCACCTCCAGCTCATACTCCTTCCAGCCGAGCACGCTCTCCTCGACGAGGATGGTGGAGGTGGGGCTGGCCTTGAGGCCCGAGCGGCAGATCGTCTCGAACTCCTCGCGGTTGTAGGCAATGCCGCCGCCAGTGCCGCCCAGGGTGAACGAGGGCCGGATGATGGCCGGGAAGCCGATCTCCTCGATGAGCGCGATCGCCTCCTCGATCGTCTTGGCGTAGCCGCTCTTGGGCAGCGCCACGCCGATCTTCTGCATGGCCGCCTTGAAGAGCTGGCGGTCCTCGGCCTTGTTGATGGCCTCCAGCGAGGCACCGATCAGCCGCACGCCGTACTTCTGGAGGATGCCCTGCTCGGCCAGCGCCTTGGCGAGGTTGAGCGCCGTCTGTCCGCCCATGGTGGGCAGGAGCGAGTCGGGGCGCTCGGCGGCGAGGATCTTCTCGGCGGCCTCGACGGTGATGGGCTCGATGTAGGTGCGGTTGGCGAACTCGGGGTCCGTCATCACCGTGGCGGGGTTGCTGTTGAGCAGCACCACCTCCACCCCCTCGTCCCGGAGCGCCTTGATGGCCTGCGTACCCGAGTAGTCGAACTCCACGGCCTGGCCGATGACGATCGGACCCGAACCAATCACGAGGACCTTACGGATATCGTTTCGCTTGGGCATCGGGCGCCCCCATAGCAACCCGCGCCCGCACATGCACGTGGCGATTGAACGAGGTGGGTCGCCTGCTCCGGGAGGAACCCAGGCCATCGGCTCGGCGCTCTGCTAAAACGCGAACGCTCCCTGGAGGTTCCATGCGCCGCTGGTCCCTGGCCCTGCTCGTCACCCTTGCCGCTCCCGCCTTTGCCCAGGCTCCCACGCCTGCCGCCGAGCCCGCGCAGACCCCGCCCGCCGCGCCAGCGCCCGAGCCCCAGGCTGCCCCTCCGGCGCCGACGCCCACTCCGGAGCCCAAGGCGGCCGCCCCCGCCCCCACCCCCGAGCCCAAGGCAGCGGCCCATGCCCCTACCCCAGAGCCCAAGGCCACGCCGCCCGCGCCAGCAGCTCCGGCTCCGGCGGCCAAGGCCACCCCGACGCCCGCTCCCGCTCCCGCAGCGGCGGCGCCCGCTCCAGCGGCCAAGGCAGCCCCCGTGCCGGCGCCCGTGGCCGCCGAGGAGGACGACTCGAAGCTCAACGCCGAGGAGTACCTGCGCAAGCTGGTGCGCCGGGAAGCCCGCTACATCTTCGAGAACCTGCTGGCGGGGGACGCGCGGGGCGCCTCGAACGAGCTGATCTACCCCTTCCAGCTCGAGGACAAGAAGTTCAACACCCCCGACGAGCTGGTGGCCGCCTGGGTGAAGGAGCTCCGGCAGAAGCGCACGGACCTCATCACCCTCTACGACATCGAGGTCCTCTCCCTGGCGGAGATGGAGAAGAAGTACGGCAAGTCCCCGGCGCGGCTGGGGCTCGGCAACCTGAAGGATCCCAACATCTACGCCGCGGTGGGCAACCTCTCTGGGAAGGCGGCGGTGCTGCTCTTCCGCGCCCCCCAGGGGACCACCCAGCCGCAGGCCTTCGCCTACACGGACTGAGGCGACGTCAGCTCAGCGCGGCGATGAGCTCGCCGATCCGCGCCAGGCCCTTCTGAATCACCTCGCGCGAGGTGACGAAGCTCATGCGCAGGTAGCCCTCGGCGCCGAACGGCGCGCCGGGCATGACGGCCACCCGGAAATCCTCCAGGAGGATGTCCGAGAGCCGCTGGGAGCTGCCCACCTTCTGGCCCTTGTAGGAGCGCTCCAGCAGGGCCTTCACGTTGGGGAACACGTAGAAGGCCCCGTCCGGGTAGCGGCAGCTCACGCCCTGCAGCGCGTTCAGCCCCGAGACGATCAGCTCCCGGCGCGCGCGGTACTCCGTCACCATGGTGGTGATGGTGTCGGTGGGGCCCTTGAGCGCCGCCACCGCCCCCTTCTGCACCATGGAGGTGGGGTTGGAGGTGGACTGGTCCTGGATCATGTTCATGCCGGCGATGAGCGGCTTGGGCCCGGCCGCGTACCCCAGGCGCCAGCCCGTCATGGAGTACGACTTGCTCATGCCATTGACGACCACCAGCCGGGGCACCAGGTCGGGCGCCACGTTGCCGATGTTGAGGAACTCGCCCTCGTACATCAGCTTCTCGTAGATGTCGTCGCTGACGATGAGGCAGTCATGGCCACGCACCGCCGCGGCGATACCCTCGAGCACGGCGCGCGAGAGCACGGCGCCGCTGGGGTTGCTGGGGCTGTTGATGATGACGGCGCGGGTGCGCGGGGTGAGCGCGCGGCGGATGGCCTCGGGGTCCGGCGCGAAGCCGTCCTCCTCGCGCGTCTCGATGATGACGGGCTTGCCGCCGGCCAGCAGCACCATGTCCGGGTAGCTGACCCAGTACGGGGCGAGGATGATGACCTCGTCTCCCTCGTTCAGCAGCGCCTGGAAGAGGTTGTAGAGCGAGTGCTTGGCGCCCACGGACACCAGCACCTGATCGGGCGCGTAGGTGAGCTGGTTGTCGCGCTGGAGCTTGGCGCAGATGGCCTCGCGCAGCTCGGGAATGCCGGCGGTGGGGGTGTACTTGGTGAAGCCCGCGCGGAGGCAGTCGATGGCCGCCTCCTTGATGAACTCAGGGGTGTCGAAGTCCGGTTCCCCGGCCGCGAACCCCGCGATGTCCACTCCCTTGGCGGCGAGCGCCTTGGCGCGCGCGTTCAGCGCCAGCGTGGGAGAGGGCTTGATGGCCTTGAGCCGCTGAGCAAGTTGCATGCCCTGTTTGCTACTCCGAGACGCCAGGGCGGACAAGGCTTACACGCACTTCAGGTGCGGCTGGCGAATTTGGCCTTCAGCCCGGCGTACACGTTGGGAGGCACCAGGCCGGCCACATCCCCACCCAGGGAGGCGACCTCCCGGACGAGCTGGGACGAGATGTAGAAGTAGTCCTCGCCGGTCATCATGAAGACGGTCTCGATGCCGGGGGCCAGCTTGCGGTTCATGTTGGCGAGCTGGAACTCGTATTCGAAGTCCGACACGGCGCGAAGGCCGCGCAGCAGCACGCCGACCTGGCGCTGCTTGGCGTACTCCACCAGCAGGCCCTGGAACGAGTCCACCTCCACCCGATCGTCCTGGCACGCGCCCCGGATGAGCTCGCGCCGCTCCTCCAGGGAGAAGAGGGGTGTCTTCTTGGGGTTCACCGCGATGGCTACGATGAGCCGATCGAACATCTGCAGGCCCCGCTGGATGATGCTGAGGTGCCCGTTGGTGAGCGGATCGAAGGAACCTGGATAGATGGCAACCGGCATGGGTGGGAGTCTCAACCCACCCCAACGGGTCGGTCAAGGAATGCGATAGAAGCTCATGAGGGTGTCGCCGAACCGGCGCTGATCCTCGCGGCTCATCCCCTCGTGGGAGTCGGGCGCCGGCTCGCGCTTGTCGTGCTCGATGATGAGCATGCCCCCGGGGGCCAGCAGCCCGGCGCGCACCACCAACTCCAGCACCGACTCCACCACCCGGGCGGCGTACGGCGGATCGGCGAACACCAGCTCGAAGCGCTCGCCCCGCTTGCCCAGGGCCTCCACGGCGCGGGCCACCGGCTGGGCGAGGATCTCCACCTGGGAGGTGAAGCCCAGGGTGTCCGTGTTCTGCCGGCACAGGGCCAGGGCCTCGCGATCCGAGTCCACCAGCACAGCCCGGCCCGCCCCGCGCGAGAGGGCCTCCAGCCCCAGGGCCCCGGTGCCCGCGTAGAGATCCAACACGGCCTGGCCCTCCAGGAACTGGCCGAGCACGTTGAAGAGCGTCTCCCGCACGCGGTCCGCCGTGGGGCGGATGTGCTTGGAGGTCGGCTTGGGGCCTTGGATGGCGCGGCCCTTGGCGCTGCCCGCGACGATTCGCATCGGCTCAGTCGCCCCGGTTCTCGGCCAGCCAGTTCATGGCGCGCCAGCCCGTCCTCGACGCGCCCAGGAGCCCCAGCACCACCGTGGCCTCCGCGAAGGAGAGCGCCTCCAGCCGCTCCTGCGCGGCGAGCTCCAGGGGTGGCAGTTGCTCCTCGAGCAGCCCCAGCAGCTCGGCGGGCGAGAGCCCCGCGGCCTCCGCCTTCTGCTCCACCACGGCGCGAGCCTCCGCCGGCCAGGCCGCCAGCGCCACGCGATCGAAGGGCCCGATGCAGTCCACCTTGCGCACCCCGGCCGCCACCAGCGTGGGCATCGCCCGCACCGTGCGCTCGTTCACGTCCGCCACCGTCACGCTCACGCCATGGTCCGTGGCCAGCTCCACCAGCAGGTGCAGCAGCCCCACGTCCAGGTCCTCCTCGCCCAGCGCCGGCGCCGACACCCGAAGGAAGCGCACCGGCACCCCCGCCTGGCGCATCCCCTCCAGCAGCGGGCGGGCCGTGTCCACCGGCGTCTCCCACTCCTGCGCGCGCGCCGGCAGGGTCAACTCCAGGGGCAGCTCGCGCTCGCGCAGGGGCGCCGACAGCGTCTGGACCACCTCCACCGCCGCCGCCGGCTCCAGCCGCGACACATCCAGCGACACCAGGGAGAAGCCGTCATCCACCAGCCGGAAAATGGCCTCCTGCTGCAGCCGCACGCCCTCGGGCTTGGGCTTGGCGACCCGCACGGGGCCGGCCTGAAGGAACAGGGGCCGCGCATGCTCGGCCTCCGTGGCCGCGGCCTTCACCGCCGCCAGGAAGCGCTCCGTGGCGCCTCGGTCCGCCAGGGGGTGGCTGCACGCCAGCCCCAGCACCGCGTCCTCCGAGCGCGCCGCCGCCAGCAAGCCCGGCACGGCGGCCTTGGCCCGCACCGGCACGCAGGGCAGCGCCACCGGCGAGCCCTCGAGCGCCCGCAGCAGGTCCTCCGGGTTGAGCAGCGGCACCCGAGACTTCTGCCCCAGCCGCGCCACGGCGTTCGCCGGCCGCAACGACAGTACCTTGTCCAGCACACTCATGAGCCGCCGAGAATGTTCCGACTGCCCGAACTCCGCAAGACAACTGCGCAGCCGCGCGTCCGTTGCCGGCCCCTCGCCCAGCCCCTCAGTGTACCTCGCCGAGGTGGGCGTACGTCTCGCTCTCGATCTGGATGGTGGTGTGATCGATCCCGAACCGATCGAACAGCTCGTGCTTCACCGCCGAGAGGATCTCGTCGTTGTTGCAGGCCATGGCGTTGGCGACCACCAGGTGCGCCGACAGCGCGTACATGCCGCTGGAGATGGTCCACACGTGCAGGTCATGCACCGCGCTCACGCCCTGCACCCGCAGCATCAGCTCCTTCACGGCCTCCAGGTCCACGTGGGCGGGCACGGCCTCCAGCAACACGTCCACCGCGTCACGGACCAGCCGGATGGCGCCCACGACGATCACCACGGAGATGAGCACGGAGATGAGCGGATCCACCCCGTACCAGCCCGTCATCGCCATGATGCCGGCGCCCACCAGCACGCCCACGGAGGACAGGGCATCGCCCAGCACATGGAGGAACGCGCCGCGCACGTTCATCGAGTGCGTGCGGTGCAGAAAGCCCAGCGCGGCGAGGTTGGCCACCAGGCCCACCGTGGCGACGATGGCCATGGGCCCCAGCTGCACGGGCGCCGGCTCCCGGAAGCGCTGCCAGGCCTCGAAGAGGATGATGCCGGTGATCCCCAGCAGCAGCACGCCGTTGACCAGCGCGCTGAGGATCTCCATGCGGTAGTAGCCGTAGGTCTTCTTGAGGTTGGCCGGCTTGCCCGAGAACCACAGCGCCAGCAGGCTGAGCGCCAGCGCGGACACGTCCGTGAGCATGTGGCCCGCGTCGGACATCAACGCCAGCGAGTTGGTGAGATAGCCGCCCACCGCCTCGGCCAGGGCGATGGTGCCCGTGAGAATCAGCGCGAACAGCAGCCGGTTGCGGTCCTTGCGGCGCTCCTCGGCCAGGTTGGCCGGACGCCGGGGAGGCTTACCGTGCCCATGCCCGTGCCCATGGTCATGATCGTGGCCATGGTGGTCGTGATCATGCCCGTGTCCGTGTCCTGAGCCGCCGTGTTTATGCGCTGATGTAGTCAAGGGAGAGAACCCTGCGGACAGCGCGCCGGTCTCAGGATATGAGAAGCGGCTGAAATTCGGACACCCCGGGTTTCAAGCTGTCCTGGCGTGGGACATGGGCACGAGGAGAGGGGATGGACTTCGAGAAGTACCAGAACCTGCACACCATCATCATGCTCAAAGAAGTCATCCGCAAGTGGTGGCAAGCGGAGCTGGCCTTCGCGGACAAGCATGGGGTGGTGCAGGAATGGCAGCGCGGAGACATCGTCCCCCCTCCGAATGATTTCTGCCGCCTGTCGCTGTTGTCCAAGGAGGGCGGCCGGCGCTGCGGCCAGTCGGTGCGGGTGCTCCACGAGAAGTTCAAGGGGAGCAAGCGCGTGCGCCGGGCGCTGACGCACGAGTGCCACCTGAACTTCACCGTGATTGGCGCGCCGCTCTACGTGGACAACGAGTACGAGGGCCTGCTCTTCATCCAGGGGTTCGCGCGCCAGCCGCTGGGCGAGCGCGAGGCGCAGGTGCTCAAGGCGCAGATCCGCGAGCTGACCCCGGTGGACACGGACCTGGACCGGGCGGTGGCGCGAGTGCCGGTGATGGAGGCCTCGGAGCTGAGCAAGCTGGCGGATCTGCTCGAGTTCGCGGTGACCGAGATCGCCAACTACGAGGCGGAGCTGTCGCGCAAGGACGAGACGATCACCTCGCTGTCGCACGAGCTGTCGGACCGCTACAAGTTCGAGAAGATCATCGGCCGCTCCACGGCGATGACGGAAGTCTTCCGGCTGATGGAGAAGGTGGCCAACTCGGACTCCACGGTGCTCATCAACGGCGAGTCGGGCACGGGCAAGGAGCTGGTGGCGCGGGCCATCCACTTCAACGGGCCGCGCAAGGACAAGCCCTTCGTGGTGCAGAACTGCTCGGCCTTCAACGACAACCTGCTGGAGAGCGCGCTGTTCGGCCACACCCGAGGCTCCTTCACGGGCGCGCTGCGCGACAAGAAGGGCCTGTTCGAGGTGGCCGACGGGGGCACCTTCTTCCTGGACGAGGTGGGCGACATGTCCCCTGCCCTCCAGGTGAAGCTGCTGCGCGTGCTGCAGGAGGGCACCTTCATCCCCGTGGGCGGCACCCACTCCAAGGAGGTGGACGTGCGCGTCATCGCCGCCACCCACAAGGATCTGGGCGAGCTGGTGAAGAAGGGGCAGTTCCGCGAGGACCTCTACTACCGCATCAACGTCATCCGCCTGCACCTGCCCGCGCTGAGGGATCGCCGGGAGGACATGGCCATCCTCATCGACCACTTCCTGCGCAAGCACCACCGCGAGAACCAGCGCACCCGGGGGCTGTCGCCCGAGGCGCTGGCGATCCTCAACGCCTACCCCTGGCCGGGCAACATCCGCGAGCTGGAGAACGAAATAGAGCGGCTGCTGGTGCTGGGCGGGGACCTGGAGATGATCCCTCCGGACCTCATCTCCAGCCGCATCCGGGACGTGGTGATACCGGGGGGCTCCTCGCTGATGGCGCCGGTGCGCACCACCGGCAAGCTGAACGAGGCGGTGGAGGCGCTGGAGCGGGAGATGATCCAGCGGGGCCTGGCGCGCACCCAGTACAACAAGAGCCGGCTGGCGCGGGAGCTGGGCATCAGCCGCTCGAACCTCATCCTGAAGATCGCCAAGTACGGGCTGGACCGGGGCCCGGAAGGGGCGGAGGCGGAAGACTGAGCCCATGAACCACTACTTCCGCCAGGACTACCTGCGCGTCCCCGATGGCTCCTCGCTGTACTTCCAGGTGCTGGGCGAGGGCGAGCCGGGCATGGTGCTGTGTGACGGACTGGGCTGCGACGGGTTCGCGTGGAAGTACCTCACGCCCTACCTCTCGCGGCAGCACCGGGTGCTGCGCTGGCACTACCGGGGCCATGGGCGCTCGGGGCGGCCCGAGGACAGCCGCCGCTTCGGCATGCTCTACACCTGCGAGGACCTGGACCGGCTCATGGACGCGGCCGAGGTGAAGCAGGGCATCATCTTCGGGCACTCCATGGGGGTGCAGGTGGCCCTCGAGTTCCACCGCCGCTACGCCCACCGCGTCCGGGGGCTGGTGCTCATCTGCGGCAGCTACGGCAACCCGCTGGACACCTTCCACGACTCCACCTACCTCAAGCGCGTCTTCCCGGTGCTGCGCCACCTGGTGGAGCGCTACCCGGCGCGGGCGGCCCGCCTCATCCACTCGCTCTTGAGCACGGATCTGGCCATGCAGGTGGCGCTCTCGGTGGAGCTCAACCGCGACCTCATCTCCAAGGCGGACCTGGCGCCCTACTTCGAGCACCTGGCGCGCATGGACCCCGTGGTGTTCGTCCGCACGCTGGACTCGCTGGCCACCCACACGGCGTGGGACCACCTGCCCCACGTGGACGTGCCCACCCTCATCATCGCGGGCGAGCGGGACAAGTTCACCCCCTCCTGGCTGTCGCGGAAGATGGCCGAGCACATCCCGGGCGCCGAGCTGATGCTGGTGCCCCTGGCCACCCACACGGCCACCCTGGAGTACCGGGAGCTCATCGAGCTGCGGATCGAGCGCTTTCTCAGGGATCGGTTGGGCGTCCAAGTGCCTTTGCCCCCCCGCCTGCCCCCCGGGGAGGGTGCCACTCCGTCGTAATTGCGGACGGAGGGCTCGCGGCATATAAGGCCCGGCCTCATGCGTTCCAGTGGGATTCCAGGGTTCTCCTGTCCACGGAAAGCCCTCCCCTTCAGCCTTGAGTCTTAGTCCGTATGATCGCTCGCGAAAACATCCGTAACGTCGCCATCGTCGCCCACGTCGACCATGGCAAGACCACCCTCGTCGACCACATGCTCCGTCAGGCGGGCATCTTCCGGAGCAACGAAGCCGTCGTTGAGCGGGTGATGGACTCCAATGACCTGGAGCGCGAGAAGGGCATCACCATTCTCGCGAAGAACACGGCGGTCACCTACAAGGGCAAGCAGATCAACATCATCGACACGCCGGGCCACGCGGACTTCGGCGGCGAGGTGGAGCGCGGCCTGCGCCTGGTGGACGGCGTGATTCTGCTGGTGGACGCGGCGGAAGGCCCCCTGCCCCAGACGCGCTTCGTGCTCAGCAAGGCGCTGGGCATGGGCCTGAAGACGGTGCTGGTCATCAACAAGATCGACCGTCAGGACGCGCGGGCCAAGGAAGTGCTGGACCACGTCTACTCGCTCTATATCGATCTGGGCGCGGACGATAAGCAGCTGGAAATGCCGGTGCTCTACACCATCGCGCGCCAGGGCCAGGCCTCGACGCAGCTGGAGGTGCCGGGCAAGACGCTGGAGCCGCTGTTCTCGGCCATCCTGGACCACATCCCGCCCCCGCCGGCGAGCGACCACGACACGCCGCAGCTGCTGGTGGCCAACCTGGATTACGACGACTACGTGGGCCGCCTCGCGGTGGGCCGCGTGCAGGCGGGCCGCTTCACCCCGAACATGCCGGTGTCGGTGGTGCGTGAGGGTGGCAAGGTGCAGCAGGGGAAGATCGTCAAGCTGTACGGCTTCTCGGGCCTGAAGCGGGCCGAGATCCAGGACGCGGGTCCCGGAGAGATCGTCTCCATCGCGGGCATCGAGGACATCTCCATCGGCGACACGCTCTCGCACCCGGAGAAGCCGATCGCGCTGCCGCGCATCACCGTGGAAGAGCCCACGATGATGATGATCTTCCGGGTGAACGACGGGCCGCTGGCGGGCAAGGAGGGCAAGTACGTCACCTCCCGCAACCTGCGTGAGCGCCTGTACCGCGAGGCCTACCGTAACGTGGCCATCCGCGTGGAGGACACGGCGACGCCGGACGCGTTCCGGGTGGTGGGGCGCGGCGAGCTCCAGCTGGCGGTCATCATCGAGACGATGCGCCGCGAGGGCTACGAGCTGACGGCGTCGAACCCGGAGCCGGTGACGAAGACGATCGACGGCGTGCTGCACGAGCCGATGGAGCTGCTGGTGTGCGACGTGCCCGAGAACAGCGTGGGCGCGGTGACGGAGCGGCTGGGGCCTCGCAAGGGCCGCATGGTGGACATGACGCAGCTGGGCTCGGGGCGTACGCGGCTCCAGTTCCGGATTCCGGCGCGTGGGTTGATCGGGTTCCGCTCGGAGTTCCTCACGATTACGCGCGGTGAGGGCATCATGAGCAGCCAGTTCGACGGCTACGAGCCGTGGTTCGGGTCGATCCCGAAGCGGAGCAACGGGGCGATGGTGTCGGACCGCCTGGGCGAGACGGTGCCGTACGCGCTGTTCAGCATCCAGGAGCGCGGCTACCTGTTCATTGGTGCGGGCGTGACGGTGTACGAGGGGATGATCATCGGCGAGCACGCGCACCCCTCGGAGCTGAACGTGAACTGCTGCCGCGAGAAGAAGCTGACGAACATCCGCGCGGCGGGCCGAGACGAGAACGTCATTCTCACGCCGCCGCGAGAGATGGGGCTGGAGAAGGCGCTGGAGTGGATCGCCGACGACGAGCTGGTGGAGGTGACGCCGAAGTCCATCCGCATGCGCAAGAAGGCGCTGGCGGTGGGCGAGCGTTACCGCGCCGAGCGCGACCGCAAGCGCGAGGAGCGCAGCGAGGCGTAAGCCACCGACTCACACGTTGAAGAGACCGCGGGCGCTCCATGACTTCATGGAGCGCCCGTTCTCGTGGAGGAGGGCTAAACCTCCTCGAACCGCGTGCCGGTGGCGCCCATGCGCTCCAAGGCGTCTTTGATCTCCTCGGAGACGAGCAGCGGGCCCGACCATCCCTCGAGGCGAAATACCCGAGCGCTTCCCACCTTCGCCTTGTCGATACGCAGGTCCCGCACGGAGGAGTACTGACCGACCTTGTGGGGCACTCCGTCCTCGTGCGTCCAGAGTTCGATTCGGGACGCCGTTTCATCGATACAGCGGATGAGGTGTGTGGCAACGAGGATGAGGTACTGATCTGGCTGGCCCTTGACGTCGACGGGTATCAGCTGCACGTCGTCAGGTGCCAGTTGCGTGAACATGGACGCGACCCTGACATGGACTACTGGGATGCTGATGCCCGCTTCCGTGAAATCCAGAGGCTTGCCTGCGATCTCGACCGGGATTCTCAAGCGGTCCTCGATGTGGACAGGGGTCCCGCGCAGGAACTGCCGGTCGTCCACCTTTCGGCCCTGACGGCCCACCGGCGTATCAAGGTCCCACCGGTGCGGGAAATTCACATTGTCGGCTAGCGCGAAGAACCGCTTGGACATGGACTCCGCCATCTAGCGCGGCTGCTTGCGGGTGACGAGTTGGTTCAGCTCCGCACCTCGCGCGCCCTTGTCCTGGCCGGTGTACGTGCGGACAACCTACGGGGTGCCGCTGCATCCGACCATCACCGCAAAAAGCAAGGGGTTGGTCCGCCACAGAATCCGCCAGAGCATCCGCAGGTACCTCTTCTCGTGAGGAGAGGCTCAGGTTAGGGGGCTGCCACACGAGAGAGGAGGAGTTGCCGGGTTGCACCCGTCCTTCACACCCTCCCACCTTGTGCGGTCACGGCTTGTCGGAGGTGGGCGGTCGGGGCAACTCGGCAGTGGGGATGACGCACTTTCCATCGTGCTCGAAGCCAGCTTTGGCACACGGAGGCTTCAACTCCATCACAACCCAGCACGCGCCGATGATCTCCCTCTCCGAAAGAGGGTTGCAGGGGGGCTTCTTCTGCCCTTTGAACGGAACCTTCGGCATAGGCAGGGCCAATGCGGCGGTGGGCGCTCCGGAGAAGGGAACGTCGCGAGTGACGCTGGCGAGCAGTTCCTCCCCAAGGCCCACGGTGCCACCGTCCCTATCGTCGTCCATGAGTTGTTCCGGGGCGGCGGCCACGTAGAGCGGAGCCTCGTGCTGCCCCCCTCGCGTGGGTAGCACCATGAGCAAAGCCACAGCGGCACAGCCTCCCAACACCACGAGCCTGCGTGCTGTACGCGACACCTGCCAGAAGCGAGGGCCAGGCCTCGCGGTCTTCTGGGTCTCCATCACAGACGGACTGACACCGATGGGCGTGGCAGCCTCAAGCCCAGTGCTGACCCTGCTCAGGGCGTCGGCGAGTTCGCCTGCGGTACCTCGCGCCTCTCGCTCCCGGGAGAGCATCCGGAGGATGAGCCGCTCTAACTCCGGTCTCACCGTTGCCAAGGCTCCCGGGGGTAAAAAGCGCGGCGGCTCGGCGGAAGAGATGTCCGGATCGGTGCGGGGCCCCGGATAGGTCCCTGTCACGAGGCGGTAGGCCATCACTCCCAGCGCGTAGAGATCATCGGCAGGACAGGACGGGTAGCGCGCTTCGGGGTCGTGGCGAAACTGGCGTCGGAAGCGCAGCAGCTCAGGGCTGCGGTATGCCTCGGTGCCAGGAGGAATCACGGTATCGGTGAGCGGATGCGCTCCCACGTGCCACGCAGCCCCCAGGTCCACGAGCACAGCGGTGCCGTCGGCGTTCACCAGCACGTTGTCGCCTTTCACATCCCTGTGAACCCCACCAAGCCGATGAAGCTCCGCCAGAGCGTACGCCACATGGGCCAGGGCTCGTGCCGCGGAGGCGTTGGTAAGGCCCGTCTCTCTCTGCATGACGTACAGCGGCAGCCCCTCCACCCACTCCATGACGAGGTAGGAGTAACTCTGCCCGGAAGACAAGAGCCATTCCCCCTTGTCCAGTAGCCGAGGCAGGTGCGGCGAGCGGGCGGTGTCCAGCAGCTTCGCCTCCCGTTCGAAGCGCGGATCTCTCGACTCCCGGGCGATCTTCAACGCAGCCACGGTCCCTGGCGCATCGATGCGCTGAACACGGAAAACGATGCCGAAGGTACCGTGCCCTGCGCACTTGAGCAGCCGCCACCGGCCAATGCTTTCGCCAAAGGGAGGGAATCGGGGACCAGCGGGTATCGTCATGGAAGCATCCAATCAGGTGGGCAACCCGGCACCCTACCTCGCACGATGGTACACCCGCTACCAACGATGGTCCGTGAAGAGGCAGTCGATCAGCTTCGCCTGCCCCAACCCAGTGTTGCCAACCTGTAGATCCGGCACGGGAGTAAAGAGAACTTCATTGGGCAGGCGCACAGAGGAGAAGAAAGCTTCCACGAGCTGATCCACCTTCGCCTCATAGGCTTGGTACTCCGAGGGGAGCGGAGAGTAGAACACCGTGGATTCCCCTCTCCGACTGTCCGTGTACCGATGCTGGGAAGCATAGAGGCAATGAACAGGCGCGAGGATGCTCACCAAGAGCACGACTTCCTTCACCTCCTTCACCTCCGGCGTAGCCAACGAGGAATTCGGCTGTGCGACTCGAGCCTCTCGCGCAGGGTCATACCGAATGGTCGGGTAGTCCCAGACGCGACACCCGGGTAACTCGTCACGGATGCGCTGGAGGAAAGCCTCCCAGGAAGTCACATCTTGCACCGCAGCCTGCCGAAGCGCTTCGAGCCGCTGATGCTCCTCAGTGGAGGAATGACTGGGGTCATCGCGGTGGACTCCTGCCGGGTAGTAGCGGTGGACAAGTTGGATGAGCGCTTCGGCTGTAAACCGCGAGTCCATGGCGCAGCCCTCTACTCCGGTGAAAACGTCGTCTGAGGGATCCCCTGTTCCATGAACTTGTTGACCTTAGCGCCCGGGATGTCACGCGCCAGCAGGCTTCCCATCTTCAGCCTGAACGCATCACAAAGTGCAGCGCTGGTAGCCACTCTTTGTTGGAGCGCGAACCGCGCTGCCTCATCCGCAGCGAAGGCCGCCAGTTCCTGAGCGGCGACATTGGCAACACGCCCCTGATGGTTCACCTCGGGAAGCCCAATTTCCACATCACACCAGGCTTGCAGGGGCTGGGTCCGTGAAACGCGCGTCAGCAAAATGCGAACCTGAGCCACCTTCCACCCACCCTCCCCTGGCGCCTTGTAGGGAACGACGTTGTAGAATTGGAAGGTAGTCGGCGGAATGGTGCCCCAAGAGGCGCACCCGACGAGAAGTGCCGTACCGAGAGCCCAGCCCAGCAGCGTGACCGGCCACTGCGAACCCCACAGTCGCATGCGGTTCCTCCCAGCAACAGCGCAACCAATCGGCTCATTCTATCCGGTTCACGCCGGTTCACCGAGCCCAGAGGGCGCCCAGTTCCAGCGCATGCGCCTCGAACGGCTCGGCATGCACCTTCACCGCCCCCGCGTGCGTGCCGAGCAACAACCACCGGCTCCCCTCCTGCCGATACACCTCCAGCATCCGCGCCTTGGGGTCCACCAGCCACACGTGCCGCACGCCTTCGCGCGCGTACACCCGCATCTTCCGTTCCCGGTCCAACACCACCGTCGATGGGGAGAGCACCTCGCACACCCAGTCCGGTGGCAACGTGAAGCCCACCGTGTCCGGCATCTCCGGCATCCGCTCACGGCGCCATCCCGCCATGTCTGGGACCAGCACATCTCGCCCCAAGCGAAGTTCCGGCTCGAACAAGAGCAGCCATCCCCCAGGCCCACCCTTCCCCCGGCTGAACGGCCCTACCAACTCATCGGCCAGCACGGTGGTTGCCAGGGCATGCCCGGAAGCAGGTCTTGGGCTCGCGTACAGCTCCCCCTCGATGAGCTCCCCCACCACGTTCTCGGGCAACGCCTCCAGATCCGCATAGCTGGCCGGTTTGCGTCCCATTTCTTCCCCATGCTCCCCAACGCCCGTCTCCATTTCCATGAGCGCGGGTCTACCAACAGGGTCTGACGTCCAGCGTCACATACGACACGCCTACCCTCCAGGTTGCCTCGGAGCCAGTCGGCGCGCAAGAGGCCCGCGCCCTCTCACCCGAAGAGCCGGCTCCAGAACCCCTTGCGCTGGGGCTTCTCCTCCTCCCCCTTCACCTGAGGAGCGCTCGGCGCGTCGAACACGATCTGCGCCACCTGGAGAACACCCACCAGCCCCGTAGTCCCGTCCTCGTGCGTCACCTTGAAGTCCCGCTGCCCCACGCCCTCGGCGTAGCCGTGCCCGTGCTCCCAGAACGTCATGCCGCCCATCCGCACCTGCTCACTCTCATGCCGCCCGGTCCCGGCGTAGAACGTGAACACCCGCAGCGGCACTGGCTCCCCACTCCGAGGCACCAACAGCGCCGGCAGCCAGGCGGACTCCATGAAGCTGCGCGGAGGCGCAAAGCGCACCTCCCGCAGCTCGCTGTAGGGCACATCCAACAAGGTGCGCCCCTCGAAGCACGGAAGGTGCCGCCCCGTCAGCTCATCCGAGTCCGTCAGATCCGTGAAGCGCACCACCGCCCCATTCGTCCGCGTCAGCGTCCCCGACACCGCCGGCCCGGCCTCCTTCGCCTCGGTCAGCGTGCGCGCGGCCTCCGCGTAACGCCCCTGGGCATGAAACACCGCCGCCTGGGCCAGGCGCATCGACGCCGGAGGCGGCATCCCCCCCAACATCTTCCGCGCGCCCGCCAGCGCCGCGTCCTTGCCTCGCAGCGTGCGCAGCCGCTCCGCCTCCGCACAGTCCCGCAGGAAGCCAGCCCCCTCGGCGAAGTCGGGCATGAGCCGCACCACCTGCTCCAGCGCGGCCAGCGCCCCGTCATAGTCCTCCAGGCGCGTGCGCAGGTTGAAGACGAGGAGGTACTTCTCCGGCGCGGGCTGAGCCTGGAGCTCGGCCTCCAGCGCGCGCAGCGCCCCCACGAAGTCTCCCTTTTGAATCAACTGCTCGACGGTCTCCGTGGTGGCCCCCAGGCTGGCATGGAGGCCGCCATGACAGCAGGACCGCTCCACAGCGTCCATGCCCATCTGCCCCACCAGAGAGGTAGATTCGCGCCCATGTCGCCTTCTGGCCTCCCCCTCCGAGAGCTCGCCGTCGCCGCGCTCTGCACGTTGCTCGTCGGCGTCGCCATGGCCATGACGCCCCCGCTGCCCGGAGACGTGGCCGTGGCGAGGGCCGTCCAGGCGCTCTCCCCGGGCACGGCCTGGGTGCCCGTGCTCGTCTCCACGGCCTACGCGCCCACGAAGTTCATCCTCATGGCCATCGCCGTGCTGGGAGCCTGGCGCCTCGCCGGCACGCGCACCGCCGCCCTGGTGCTCGGCTTCATCGTGCTCGAACAGCTCCTCGGCGAGGAGAGCAAGTCGATCTTCTCTCGCCCCCGCCCCTCCCCGGAGCTCATCGCCGTGATGGGCAGCCCCAAGGGCTTCTCCTTCCCCTCCACCTTCATCACCCTCTACAGCGTCACCGTGGGCGCGCTGGTTCTCATCGCCTGGAGATCCGCCCGAGGGGCCCCGCGGACCGCCATCATCACCGTGGGCGTGGCGCTGCTCGTCCTGGCCGGGGCCGCGCGCGTGGTGCCGGGCGCCCACTGGCCGAGCGATGTGCTCGGCACCTACCTCATCTGCCTGAGCTGGCTCCACGCAGGCCTGGCGCTCATCCGCCGAGGAGACACCCGTGGGAATCTTCAGTGACCGTCAGGTCGCCTTCATCCAGGACGCTCGCATCGAGATCCAGGGAAGCATCAGCCTGCTCGGAGGGAAGTTCCGCCTCCTCCTGCGCGGCGAACAAGTCGACGAGGCGACCTGCAATGTCGGCAGCGCGGTGACCCTGCGCGGCCAGCTGAAGCTGGGCGACACGGAGCAGCCAGTGGAGGCCGAAGTCACCCAGGGCTGGCTGGGCACCCGCTTCCACCTCCGTGTCGCCGGCCAGGAGCAGCGCCTCCAGCGCATGGGCTGAAGGCGCCTCCGGGCCCGCCGCTAGATGCGCGCGGCGTTGACGCCCGACTCCACCGCTTCCAGCTCGTCCCCGAACGCCACCTCGGCCTTCTCCCCCGAGGGAGGAGTGAACGGGGCGCGGCCGATCTGCTGCGTGCCGAAGCGCGGGGCGACGAGCGCCAGCACGTAGTTGCTGAAGCACCAGGGGAAGAAGTAACGCGGCTTGAGGTCGGGGTGGATCTCCGCGTCGATGCGCGCGTGCGCCTCGCGCAGGGTGCTCCAGTGCGCTCCCGGCATCTCATGGTGCGCCGCGTGGAGCGCGTTGTTGAACAGGAAGAAGTTGATCAGCGTGCCGGTGAAGCTGCGGCTGTGGTTGTGCTCGCTCCAGGGGTCCGTGTGGACATGCTGGATGTAGTTGAAGAACATGATCGTCCACAGCGCGAAGAAGGCCGGCAGCGCGAAGGCGAACAGCCACACCTTGGCTCCCGCCCACGGCCCGTGCAGCACCATCGCCAGCCCCAGCAGCGCCAGGTGCGTGCCGGCCCACACCACGTACTGGGTGACGATCTGCCGGAACAGCGCGGGGTTGTTGGTGCGCGCCTTGCGGATGAAGGCCTTGATCGGATCGCTCTGGAAGTACGAGGAGACGTAGAAGTACGTGGAGGCGACCCACCAGTTGTGCTTGTTGGTGTAGCGCCAGGTGATGGTGGCGTCCCCCGCCTTGTTCACGTACTTGTGGTGATTCAGGTTGTGCGTGGGGATCCACGCGAACGTCGGGTAGCCGTAGAAGATCGACAGCCACATGCCGAAGACGTCGTTCGCCTTGCGGTTGCGGAAGGTGGGGCAGTGGTTGTGGTTGTGGGCGATGACCCCGGCGGACAGCGCCAGGTAACACGCCAGCGGGCTCAACCAGGGGATCAACCCGGGGTTGGCGTACATGGACAGGGCCACCACAGGCATGGCCGCGCACCACAGAAGAGTCCGACGGTCGGCGGAGTATCGAAGCATGGAGGGAGGCAGGACTACTCCACCCATATGTTCACTGGCTAGCACCATTGCACCCCGAGTCGCATTCCGAACGTTCCCTGGTGTGAGGAAAACGAGCGGATCTCTGGATTTTTGCCTCAAAAGCTGCCAAGGGCGGGTCTTACCGTTCGTAATGCGGGCGGGAATTCCGGCGCGATCCACCGCGTCCGGTCGAGCAAGGAAGCGAAAATGGCAACGGGTGTCGTGAAGTGGTTCAACGATGCGAAGGGCTTCGGTTTCATCACGCAGGACGGCGGTGGCGAGGACGTGTTCGTCCACCACACTGCGATCCAGGCCGACGGTTTCCGCAGCCTGCAGGAGGGCCAGCGGGTACAGTTCGATGTGGGCCGTGGGCCCAAGGGCCTGCAGGCGCAGAACGTTCGTCCTATCTGATGGTGGGCTGAACCGCTTCGCGGCGCGACCCAGTTCGCGACATGAGGGCCTGTCTTTCTCGCGCAAGCGGAGGGGCGGGCCCTTCGTGTTTTCAGGCAAGAATCGCCCATGGCCATCCTCGAACACCGCGGGACGCGGACCCGCTCCGTCCTCCTCAGCCGGCACCTGGTGGGCCGCTCGAGCCTCGCCCACCTGCGCCTGAACGAGCCGAACGTCTCCGGGGAGCACGCGGTGCTCAGCTGGGACGGACGGCGGTGGGAGCTGCACGATCTGGGCAGCCGCAATGGCACCACCCTCGACGGCAAGCGCCTGGGGGCCGGTGAGCGCGTGGCGGTGAAGCGCGGCGCGGTCCTGGGCTTCGCGGGGGCTGGCAACCTCTGGGAGCTGGTGGATGACAGCCCGCCGGTGGCCCTCGCCCGGCCCCTGGACGGGGGCGAGCCGGTCTGCGCGGAGCACGAGCTCATCGCCCTGCCGGACGCCGAGGCGCCCGAGGTGACGGTGTACCGCGACGCCGTGGGCGACTGGGTCGTCGAGCGCGACGGAGACACGGAGCGCACCGCGGATGGGCGGGAGGTGAGCGCGGGCGGCCGGAGCTTCACGCTCCACCTGCCCGACATCGTCGCCTCCACCTGGGACGCGGAGTCCCTGGCCCCTTCGCTGGAGCGGCTCGGCCTGCGCTTCTCCGTCAGCCGCGACGAGGAGTTCATCGCGGTGACGGTGCTGGCCGAGGGGGGCCGGACGATCGATCTCGGCGCGCGCGCGCACCACGCCCTGCTGCTCGCGCTGGCGCGGGCGCGGCTCGAGGATCAGCGCGAGGCGGCCCAGGCGCCCAAGGGCTCCGGCCACCCCGAGACCCGCCACGGCTGGCTCTTCCTGGAGGATCTCGCCGAGAGCCTCAAGCTCGACGAGATGCACCTCAACGTGGCGGTGTACCGCTGCCGCCAGCAGCTCGCGGGCGCGGGCGTGACGGGCGCCGCGAGGCTCATCGAGCGCCGCAAGCCGACGCGCCAGCTCCGGCTCGGGGTGAGCCGGCTCGAGATCGTCTCGGTGTAACGGCGCTCAGGTGTTCGGCGGGTTGATGACAATCAATGGATCGTGCTCCGTCCCGTCGCTCCACTTCACCTTGAAGTGGACCGTGTGCTCCGCGCTGCCGATGAACTTGCTCGGCAGGGTGTAGCTGTAGACACCGTTCGCGAAGCTCCAGTCCTGGGGCGGGTTCACGGTGTGGCCCCCTACCTTCGTCGTCTGGATTCCGGCCACCGTCTTGGTGCCCGGCAGCGGGGTCAGCGAGAGGGTGGTGCTGGAAGGGTACCCGCCGTCACCCTGGCTGTTGTACTGGAGCGCGATGGCGTTGTAGCGGCCGTCCTCCGCCTGGATGATCAGGTTGTCCGCGCTGTACTGCACGCTCGCGCGGATGATCTGAGGGTTCTGCTGCGGATCCACCCACTTGGTCGGCATCTCTCGTCACCTCGGGTTCAAGGGAGGGGGCGATGGTGGACGAAGGCCCTCGCGAACACCATGACAGCCCATGACAGCCAGGGTCCGCCCTACCTCGCGGCCAGGGAGCGGGAGATCTCCCGGGCGCGGTCCGCCCAGTCCGGCCCCAGGGTGCGGTAGGTCTCAAGGGCCGCGGTGGACAGCTCGCGGCGGCGCGCCGGCTCCACCCCGAGCCCGCCCAGGGCGCGTGCCAGCCCCCAGCGCGTCTCGGCCAGCTCCTGCGGGTCCCCTCCCCCAGGCGTCTTCTCGCGCAGCGCGAGCGACGCCTCGAAGGCCTCGCGCGCCAGGGCGTAGTGCCTCCGGTCGAGGTGGGCGAGCCCCACACCCTTGAGCGGGAAGGCCAGGTTGGGGTGCGAAGGCCCCAGGCCTCGACGGAGGATCACCAGCGCCTGCTCGAAGTTCCGAAGCGCGGCCTCGCTCTCCCCGAGCGCCAGCAGCGTCTCTCCGATGTTGCTGACGAGCACCCCCACGTCGATGTGCTCGGCCCCCAGGTTGGCCTCCAGAATCCCCCGCGCCCGCTCGTAGGCCGTGAGCGAGCCCGCGTAGTCCTTGCGCATGAAGCGCAGCACGCCGATGGCCATGAGCGTCTCGCCCCGGCGGCGGTGCTCGGCCCCCAGCGTGCGCTCGAAGATGGCGTCGGCGCGCTCGGCGTGGGCCAGGGCCGCGGCGTAGTCGCCCCGGAACATCTCCGCCTGGGACAGGGCGGCCTCGCAGTGGCCGACGTCCGGAGCGTCCTCCCCCTGCGCCGCGCGGTAGATGTTGGCGGCCTGTTCGATCTCGCGCCGCCCCTGCTCCACCTGCCCCAGGCGCTCGATCTGGAGCACCCCCAGGGCCCGCCGCGTGGTGGCGACATCGGGATGGCCCGGCCCCCAGGCGGCGAGACTCAGCGCGAGCGCCCGCTGGTAGTCGGCCAGGGCCTTCGGGGCCTCTCCCGTCGCGGCGAAGGCGATGGCCCGGCCGCGCAGCAACGGAACGAGCCGGACCTCTTCGACGCGACGCGCGGTCGCCTCCGCCAGTGCCTGGGTGAAGGTCTCCACGGCCTCGCGGTGCTGCCCCCCCGCCATCTGGATGTTGCCCCGGGCGTGCGCCACGTCGAGGCGCCGCCGGTCGTCTCCATGGCCCAGCCGGCGCAGCCACGCATCGGCCTGCCGTACCCACTCCCGCGCCTCCTCGAGGGGACGGTGGCTCGCCCCAGCGTCCCGGGCGAGCGTGAGCCACGTGTCGGCCACCAGCTCGTCATGCCGGCTCTCGGTGGCGACCTCCAGGGCATCGCGCAGCCGGGCCTCCCCCTCGGCGGAACGGCCGTGCTGGAGCTCCAGCCGTCCCCGGAGCAGCAGCACCTCGCCCCGCGCCGGTAGGTACGCCAGGCGCGTCTCCACTTGCTCGGCCTTGCCCAGCTCGGCGCTCGCCTCGGCGAGCTCTCCCGCCGCCAGCAAGGCCTCGCCGCGCGCCAGGTGCCGCCGCAGCGCATCGAGCTGCTCCAGCCCCTGCGTCTCCTTGGGCGGAGGCAGTCCCAGCCGGAGGACTCCCGAGTCCGCGCACACCCCAAGGTCTCCCAGGCCATCGAGGATGGCGCCACTGCGCTCGGCCGACCGCGCGGGATGGGTGGTGAACACCTCGGTGGCAGCGGCAAGGGAGCGCTTACGGGCAGAGAGGCACTCCATGCGCCGGTCGAGCAGCTCGGGGGACTGCACATGCCGCACGTGGGTGGCTTCGCAGGCGTCCTGGCTGGCGGCGAGCCAGCGCTCGGCGTACTGATCGAGCCGCGCTTCCACCGCGCGCCAGGCGTCGGCGGCATAGGAGAAGCGGGTGTCGAGCAGCGCGGTCCTCACCCGTTGCCTGGCGGCCTCGTCCCAGACGCCCGCCAGCTCCGCGGCGGAAGTCTCGCACCGAGGCCGTAGGTCCTGGAGGTAGAGCGAAGCAGCGCTCGTCCCAGCGACGAGGAGCGTGATCGCCCCCACCGCGACGAGGCGGCGACGCGACCGGCCATGATCCCGGGTCAGCGCCTCGAGGAGCGCCTCCATCGTCGGGAAGCGCTCCTCCGGTCGCGGTGACAGCCCGCGATCGATCGTCTCCCAGAGCCAGCGCGCATGGAGCTCGGCGGGGCGTGCCCGGCGCTGGGCCTCTCCAGGCTCGCCAGCCGCGCGAGCGAAGGCGAAGTCAGCGAAGGGCCGCTCGCCATAGAGGGCTTCATAGAGCGAGACGCAGAAACTGAACTGGTCGGTCCGCGCGTCGAGCGCCCCACCCGAGAACTGCTCCGGAGCCATGTAGCCGGGCGTACCCGACACACCGGCACTGCCCGCCCCTGCCCCTGCCCCCGCCAGGGCCACCGCCGCGCCCGCTACCTCCTCGCGCGCGGGCGCCGTCGCCAGCGCGAGGCCGAAGTCCAGCACCCGCACCCGCCCATCCCCGGCGACCAGGACGTTGTCGGGCTTGAAGTCACGGTGAACGATACCCGCCTGGTGTGCCGCGGAGAGGCCCGTGCCAGCCGCCACATAGGCCGACAGGATCTCCCGCCACGAGCGTCCCGGCGCCCGCTGCCACTGTCGCAAGCTGCCGCCTTTGACGAACTCCATGGCGATGAATACGTCGCCATCGGGCAGCACGCCGGCCTCGTAGACCGCGACCACGTTGGGGTGCGACAGGCGGGCCAGGGCCTGGGCCTCGCGCAGGAGTCGCTCCTGAGCCACCCCTTCCCCATCGCGCCGCTGCGGCCGAACGACCTTGATCGCCACCTTGCGATCGAGCCGCTCGTCGAAGGCGGCGAACACCATGCCCATGCCGCCCACCCCAAGCTCCTCGAGCAGCACGAAGCGCTCGAGCCGGCGAGGAGGCATCTCCCGCCGCGAGCCCTCGGTACACTCGGCGGGCGTGTCCTTGCCGGAAGCGGGCTGCGCGGCCGCCGCATCGTCGACGGTGGGAGCGGTGGCGGCGGCTCGGCCGTCGGGTCGTCGCGGGAAGCGAGGCGGCATGCGGGGACTCGGGCCCCCTATTTATCACGGAGTCCTCTCACTTCTTGCGGAGGACCTGGGCCGGGAGGTTGCGGCGCGCCGGGTCCAGCAGGGCCACCACGAAGGCCGCGATGGGCACGGGCAAGGCTACGAGCGCGAGGATGAAGGCGAGACGGAAGACACGAAAAAGAAAGCGCAGGCAGGCGCGCACCCAGGCGCGCACCGCCTTGAAGAAGGCAGGCATGGCGAACTCCACGAGCAAGAAGAAGGTTCCAGGAACAGGCCCCGGAACGGCTCAGTGGAGGAGCGCGCGATGCACGAGGAAGAGGCGCCGGAGAGGACTCGGCACCTGGACCGGTTGGATGATCCGAGGCTCGCGGGAAACCCGCGCCCGAGGCCGCTCCAAGCGGAGCACCGAACGTCCGACCCGTGCCTCGGCTTCAGCCGCTGGACGCTGCCTCGCATGCTCGCAAAGCGCCGCGACGGCCCCAACCCAGGCGTCCGGCAAGGCACGCGCCGACACGCCCGCCCCCAGGAGGGCGAGGCACGCCAGTGCCATCCGCAACCAGCGAGCCGTGGAGTGAAGGGAGCCGGACATCCGGCCTCAACCTAGCCATGGGCACCCGCGCGTCAAATCGTGGACGCGGCGGACGCCCGGTGGGCTCAGAACGTGTACTTCACCCGCGGGAACAGCGCGAACGTGGGGATGTTCGGACCGATGACGTAGCGCGCCATGAAGTCCGCGCCCACCGAGAAGTGGTCCATCATCGTCGCGTACTCGATGCCCACGCCCACGCCCGCGTTGGGCGCGTGGATGGTGCGCCCCGGATCGCCCTCCGTGTTCACCGGTGCCGGATCCAGCCGCGTGTAGCCGGCCGCCACCTTCGGCGACAGGTAGAGCCGGTCCGCCAGCCGCACGTTGTACGCCGCCGTCACGTCTCCGAACGCCACCGTGAAGTTGTCCGAGAGCGCACAGACATCCGTGTTCGGCAGGTAGCCCGCGAAGCAGTTCGCCGCCGAGGAGCCCAGCCCGAAGTGAACGCCGAGCGACAGGGTCTCCGTCAGGTCATACCCCACGCCCAGCTGCAGGTACGACTGCGCGTTCGAATAGGCGTTCTCCCCGCCCAGCGTGAAGAACACCCCGACGTCCGTCTCGGTGAAGAACCCGCGCCGAGGCTTGAACTCCACGCCCTCTGGAGGCGTGGCCGCCAGTGCGGAAGAGGACAGCGCGAGCGCGGCGACCCACAGACACTTCTTCACGGAACCTCCCGAAGCAGCCCTCCCAGGAACATCCGGAAGTGGCGCTGGACGTTAATGACGCCCCCCACACTCCGGCAACGCTCCACAGGCCCGGCAACGGGGCGGAACGTCCTCCACTCCACGCCTCGGGCTCACTCGATGGGGCGCAAGTCCGTTCGAGAGCCGGGGCTGGTGACCATCGACTCGGTGCGCGGCGGCGTGCGCGGCAGATACACCGTGAAACAGGAGCCCTCGCCCGGCCGGCTCTGCACGTCGATGCGGCCGCCGTGCGCGGTGACGATGCCGTGGACCACCGCCAGCCCCAGGCCCGTGCCCATGCCCGGCGCCTTGGTGGTGAAGAAGGGCTGGAAGAGCTTGCGCATCGTCTCCGGCGACATGCCCGCGCCCGTGTCCCGCACCTGCACGAAGACGCCCTCCCCCTCCTGGCGCGTGGACAGGCTCACCTTGCCCCCCGCGTTCGTGGCCTGGCCGGCGTTCACCAGCAGGTTCAGCAGCACCTGGCCGATCTGCCGGGGCCTGCCCATCAGCCTGCCCACCTCTTCCATGTGCGTCTCCACCTGGCAGTGGAGCAGCTGGTTGTGGGCGATGCGCAGCGCCGTCTGCGCCTCGGCGTTCAGGTCGTACTCGACATAGGCCTCGGGGTCTCCCCGCGAGAAGCGCCGCAGGTCGGCGACGATGTCGTTGACGCGCTGGACTCCGTCCAACGTCATCGGCAGCACCTCGTCCACGTACTCCTTCAGCTCCTTGGACAGGGAGGTCTGCTGCTTGAGCTCGTCGTAGAGCGAGTGGATGTTGCTGGTGACGAAGCTCATGGGGTTGTTGATCTCATGGGCCACGCCGGCCGCCATCATCCCCAGGCTGGAGAGCTTCTCCTGCTCGAGCGCGCGCTGGTGGACCTGCCGCAGCTCGTCCTGCTGCTGGATGACCTTCTGCAGCGCGCTCTGCAGCAGCGCCGTGCGCTGCTCGGCGATCAGGAAGCTGATGATGCCCAGCATGTCGAAGGCCACCGGCAACCACGGATCACACCCGGCCCAGATCGCCGCCCCGTTGGTGAGCAGCAGGTAGAAGAACGCCCGCGTGCGCTCTCGCCCTCCGGGCCCGTGCAGCCAGATCATGTTCAGCGGCACGTAGAGCCAGAGGATCACCGACCAGTTCACGAAGGGGCCGTAGACCACGAAGCTCAGACCGCTGGCGATCATCCGCACGGTCTCTGCCACGTCCCGGCTCGTCCACTTCGCCAAGCGCTCGATGAACAGGAAGTTCAGCAGCATCATCACCGGCAGCACGGTGACGAGCACCACGGTCGCGTCCCAGTGCCCCCAGAACTGGATGATGAGCGCGAGGTTGAAAAGGATCGCGCCCACGTTCCGGAGCCTTCGCAGGTTCGGGTGGAGGTGGTCCGGAACCACGGTCGGCTGTTGGACCATTAACTCCGCTCAAGAGTGGAACAGGAACGGGCCTGTCCGGCAGTTCTTGGTTTCGATACCGGCTGAAACGTCTTTCCTTCTCATAATACAGAGTGGCCTGCGGGATGGGCCAGCAATTCCGGCATCCCGCAACGAAGAACCCCCGGGCTCCAGCAACGCGGAGCACCGGGGGTTCAGGGCTTTCAGGCTTTCAAGCGGTTCAGCTCTCGTCCTCGCTGCCCGAGGGAGAGAAGAGCCAGGGGTACGTGACGGCCACCACGCCGCCGCCCTTGGGCTCGGGGAACTTCCAGCGGCGGATGCGCGAGAGCATGCAGTTCTCCGCCGTGGAGTTGCTCAGCGTCGTCTCCGCCACATTGGCCTCGGCGACCGCGCCCGTCGGGTCGATGGTGAAGGCCACCGCCACCTTGCCCGCGAGGCTGGGGTTCTTGTTCAATTCCGACTCGTAGCAGTATTTGATCTCATTCTGGTGACGCCGAATCACCTTGGCGATGACGTCCTTGTCCAGGCCGCCGATGACCGTCGTCTTGCCGGGGATGACCTTGGTGATGGCCTTGCCCTTGCCACCCAGGTCGATGCCGCCCGCGCCGCCGGTGCCGCGCCCGTTGCCCTGAGTGCCCAGGCCGCCGATGCCCAGCGCCGTGCCGCCACCGCCGGTGCCCTTGCCGCGCGAGCCGAGCCCGCCCACGCCCTGCGCATCCCCGAGCCCCGCGCCGGCCTTCAGGCCACCGAGCGAGTTGTTGATGCCAGTGCCCAGGCCACCCGGACCGAACACGTCCGAGGCGCCGCCCTTGAGGCCCTTGAAGGCGCCCAGCAGGCCCACGTTGCCCACCACCTGCCGGTCCTTCTCCTTCTTGGTCTTGTCCACCACGCGAGTGCCGGGCTTGGAGGGATCGGCCTCCTGCTTCTTGGCCTCTTCCTTGCCGAACTTGCCCTCCTCGTCCTTCGCCTTGGCGCCCTCCTCCACCCCGGCCAGCTTCAGCTTCTTGATCTCGAGCTTCTTCTCCGGGGCGATGAGGAACTTGGCCACCCGCTGCTGATTCTGGAGGATGTCATCCGCCGAGGGCGCCTCCGAGCGCGGCGTGAGCAGCATGGCCGCCAGCACGGCCGCGGCGGCCAGCATGGTGATGCAGGTGATCTTGAAGAAGGTGAAGTCCGCCTCATCGATGGTCGACACCTTGATGGCCGGCGAGGGGCGCACGTAGCGGACCACGAAGGAGACCGCTCCGAACGAGACCTCGGCCCGATCATGCAGGCCCAGGGTGAAGACCTGGCCCTTGTCGGCCGCCGCCGGGGTGAGCTGGCCCGAGGCGCGCAGCGCGTCCTTGGTCCGCACATCGCCCTGCGTGGTGACGATGACGCCCGAGCCAGCCGGGGCGCGCAGCTCCACCTGGGTGCCCTTGCCCACCGCGAGCACGTGACGCGCGCCCACCTCGGGAACGAAGACGTTGAAGAGGTTGCCCTTGCCCTCGCCGATGGTGACGGGCACGCCCTCGCGGAAGTGCTGCACCTCGAGCAGCGTGTCGCCCCAGAGCATCGCCACCTGGAGCACCTTCGCCTCGGCGGTCGGCAGCGCGCTGGGAGGCAGCGGCTCCTGCAGGTGCGCCGGCGTCTGGGCCTTCTTCATCACCGCCGCCACCGCGGCCGGAGCCACCACCGGGGTCCGAGTCACCGAAGCGACCGGAGCCGGCGCCGGAGCCACCGGCACGGGCGTCGGCGTCTGGCGCGCCTTGAGCCCAGGAGGCGTCATCGTCCGCGCGGGCGGAGTGACCACCTCGGGCACCATGGCGGCGCGCGGCGCGGGCGCGGGCGTCGGCGTGCGCTGCGTCACCGAGCCCTGGAAGCCCTTGCCGCTCGCGTGCGCGCCCGCGGGGATCTTGGGCGCCTCGTCCGCGCCGAAGAGCACCTCCACGCGGGACTCGCCCACCGTGAGCACGTCTCCGTGGGAGAGCGGCTTGGGCACCATCAGCCGCTGTCCGTCCACCTTCGTCCCGGACTCACTGCCGAGATCGATGGCCGTCACCCCGCCGTCCTTGTCCACCTTCAACATCAGGTGGAGGTTGGAGACACTGGGGTCCTGAATCTTCACCGCCGCCTGCGCTCCCGAGCCCACGATGATGCTCTCGGTGTCCGCGGTGGTCTCCACCGTGGAGCCGTCGGGTCCCGTGATGCGCAGCCTCAGTCCGTTGTTCTTCGCCGCCGCCATGAGGATCGTTCCCTTCCCCTTCCCACCCAGAAAAACGCGCGCCCCCCAAGGCGCTACAGGTTGTCCACCGACTTCTGCAACTCGGGGTTGAAGTTGTCCCGAACCTTGATGAGGCTCTGGAAGTCCGTCTTCTTCCGGTTCAAGACGTAGGAGCCCTCCGGCTTGGTGAGCTCACCCTCCACCGCCACGTCGGTGAAGTCGATGACCGTCTTCTTCCGGTAGATCGTCCGGTCTTCCTCCTGGATGATCTTCACCTCGGTCTTGTCCTGGGCCAGAGCCTGGCCCGTCCACAACGCCGCCGCCGCCACTACCGCCGATGCCAGTCGTTTCATCCGTCGCCTCCGTTCACCCATCGGTTGAGACAGCGGGTTCAAGAAGAGGTTCCCGCATGTTCTTGCAGGAGTCGATCCAATCCAAATGCCCTGGATCGTAAGGGACTTGCCCGGTGCCTGCCACGTCGCCTGCCCGGTCAGAGGAAAAAAGTTCCCACCGTGTCCGGTAGGTTTGTCCGTGTCGCCCATACCTTTCACGGAGCGGGCGAGGGAGCAGGCGTGGCGGCCGGGGCCTCCGGGGCCGCGCTCTCGGGAGCGGCGGCGGGAGTGCCCTCGGTGGGCGCGGGCTCGGCGGGGGTCGGCTCGGCGCCGGGGTTGACCTCCTCGGGAGGAGGCCCCTCCTGGCGCTCGGCCTCCTCGGAGACCTTGTTGAGCAGGGAGCCGTCGCCAGCGGGCGCACCCTCCTTCTTGGCGTCGGCGGCGGGCTGGAGCTGCCCGCTCTTCTGCATCGCCTGGATCCCCTGCACCTTGGCGTCGATCATCTGCCGGTCCTGCGGCGTGGTGCTCTGCAGCCCCTTGCAGCGGTCGAGGAAGGACAGCGCCTTGTCCCAGCCGCCGCGCTCGGCGGCATAGGCCCAGCCGGCGCCGCACACGGCCTCCGGGTGGTCGGGGCGCACGGCGAGCACCTTCTCGAAGGCCTCGCCCGCGGCCAGGCCCTTCTTGGGGTCGCGGCCCTTCTGCCCGTCCAGCGCGAAGGCGAAGTAGAGCTGGCCTTCGTAGGTGAGCGGATCGAGCTCCACCGCCCGGGCGAAGGCGCGCTCGGCGCCCACGTAGTCGCGGTACGAGAGCGCCATGGCGCCGATGTTCATGTGGCCCGGGGCGAACTTCTCATCGAGCGACACGGCCTTCTGGAACTGGGCCAGCGCGCGCGGACGATCGTTCAGCTTCAGGTAGATCATCCCCAGGTTGTTGTAGACGCCCGGATCGTTCTCCGCGAGCTTGCGCGCGTTGCCGCTCACCAGCTCGGCGAGCCGGTACTGGCCCTGGTCATAGTAGATGAGGGCCAGGTTCTTGTACGCGTCCGGGTTGTCCTTGCTGCGGGCCAGCACGCTGCGGGCGGTGGCCTCGGCCTGCTCGAAGCGGCCCGCCAGCCGGTAGGCCACGGTGAGGTTGTTGAGCAGCGCCACGTCGTGCTCGCGGCCCGGAGCCTTCAGGGCCTTCTCGTACAACGAGATGGCCAGGTCGAACTTCTCCTGCACGCGGTAGAGCCGGCCCAGGTTCAGCAGCGAGGGCTGGTGGTTGGCGTCCAGGAAGAGGACCTTCTCGTAGGCGGTCTGGGCATCGGCGAGCCGGCCCTGGCGCTCGGCGATGAGGCCCAGGTTGAACTGGGCGTTGAGGCTCTGCGGCGCCTTCTCCACCACCTGCTCGAAGCCCTTGCGCGAGGCCTCGTAGTCGCCGGCGTCGAAGGACGCGAGCGCCGAGGCGAACAGCTCGTTGGGACCAGCCCCCGGAGGCGCAGGCCGAGGCGCCGGAGCGGCGGCCTTGGCGGGCGCCGTCGTGGGCGCCACCGAGGCGGTGGGCGTGGACTTGACCTGAGGCGCCGTGGCGCACGCCGTGGTGAAAGCCAGGGCGGCGGTGGCGAGCGTGCGGGTGATCGTCATGACGGTCTTTCCTGCGAGGACCTGGGAACGGGTGCGCATCACTGCTGGGCCTCCCCCACCGTGACGGTGGGCGTGGGCTGCGCCTCGGGCGCGGACGGGGCCTGCGGCGCGGATTCAGGGCTGGCCGGAGCGGCGGGCGCGGGCGCGGCCGTGGCGGCCGCCGGCATGCCGGGATCCTTGGCCACGCCCGCGGTGGCGAAGAACTCGCTGCCGCGGAAGGGCACCTGGCGCACCTGGGCGTAGGCCCCGGGGCGGTAGCGGTTCACCTGGTCCTGCGCCGCCAGCGTCCACTCGTTGTAGATGGCCAGCTCGTAGGCCTTCTCCAGCGCCTTCTCCAGCGCCTCGGTGGACTTGTCCTCCAGCGGCAGGGCGAGGTTCTCCAGCTCTCCGCGGTACATGGCGAGCTGCTCCTCATCCAGGCCCTTGGGGTCCGGCGACTCGAGGATGTTGCGGGCGAAGTCCGAGTAGGCCAGGCCGATGCGGGTGATGGCCGCGATGCCCCACTCACCCGAGCCGATGGCCAGCACCGCCGCGTACTCCTTCTCCACCCGCTGGATCTCCTTCTGCTTGGAGGCCAGGTCGCGGCGGATGGTGGCCACGCGGGTGAACTTGATGTCCGTGTAGCGCCTCCACAGCGGCTCCAGCTCCAGGAAGCGGGCGTGGGCATAAGCGTCCAGCAGGCGCACGTCCTTCTTGTCCTCCTCTGAGAGCTTGGCCCAGCCCTTCACCAGCTCGCCCTGCACGCGCTCCATGGCGGGGCGCGCGTCCTTCATCTGCCGGTAGGCCATCAGCTCGCGGTACTTGGCCAGGTAGAGCTGCCCGGCCGAGGTGCGCGCGTCGCGGCCGTAGAACTCCGCGAAGTTGGCGAAGGCCTTGGCGGCGTCCGCCCAGCGCTCGTTCTTCTCGTGCATGAGGGCGATGTTGAAGGCGATCTGCGGCACGTCCTTGCGGTCGCGGAAGCGGTGCATGTAGGCGAGGTAGGCGGTGACGGCCTTCTGCGACTCGCCGACGCCCTCCCACCACAGGCCCGCGTTGAACATCGCGTCGGCCACCCACTCCTCGGCCTCCTTGAGGAGCTGCTCGCGCTCGGTGAGCGGCTTCGTCTCGACCTTGGGCTCAGCGCCCGCGGCGACCGGCTTCTTCGCCGGGGCCTTGGTGGCCTTCTTGGCGACGGCGGTCTTGCCCTTCTTGGCCGCGCCACCCGACTTCGCCTCGTCATAGGCGGCGACGAAGGCCTCGTACATCTGCGCGGCCTTCCGGAACTCGGCCATCTGCTCGTAGAAGTTGGCCAGGGTGTAGCGGACCTTGTGGCCGAACACGCTGTCCGGGTACTCGGCCAGCACGCGCTCGCCGGCCACCACGCCGCGATCCAGCTCGGCGGCCTCCTGGAAGATGATCATCGAGTAGGTGAGCGCCCGGTCCGCGTTCTCCGACTTGGGGAACTCGGTGACGAACTCGAGGAAGAGCTCGGCGGCCTTCTTCGGGTTCTTCTCCTTGCGGTACACCACCTCATCCACCCACTTGTACTGGCTGCCCTCGACGACCTTGGCCACGCGGGTGGCGAAGTCGGTGCCCGGCTTGGTCAGCTTCTTGTTGCCCTGGAACTGGCGCGACAGCTTGTTGAGCTCGAACCACTCCTCGCGGCTCTCGAGCACGAACATGGTGAGGTCCGCCGCGTCACGCGAGCGCCGCTCCTCGGGGAACTTGGTGATGATCTCGCCGAAGCGGCGCGCCGACTCCACGAAGTGGTTGCGATCGTAGAGGATGACGGCGGCCTGGTAGCGCAGGTCCACCTCGTCCGGGTTGTCCGGGTAGAGCTTGTTGTACGTGTCACAGGCGGCGACCAGGCGCTCCTCGAAGCGCGTGAGCGGCTCTTCCTGGCGCTCCTTCGCGTCCTTCTTGACGATGCGCTTCTTCTCGACGTCGCCCTTGTACTTGTTCTCGTCGACCTTCTGGCCGTCCTTGAGGTCGCTCTTGGCGATCTGCCCGCGCTCGATCTTCACCAGCTTGTCGTAGGCGAGCACCGCGGCGAACGAGGCGCTCTTGCGGTAGGCCTCGTTGGACACCTCGCGCGCCGAGTCACGGTCCGGGATCTTGAAGGCCACCACGGCGTCGTACTCGGCGGCGGCGGCCTGCCACTCCTCCAGGGCCCAGAGGATCTCCGCGTAGAAGAAGCGCAGGTTGAAGGCCGAGTCGGCGACGAAGTTCGGATCCTCGTTGGAGGCGAACGCGTCCACGTACTGCTTGTAGATGTCACGCGCGAGCCGGTAGGTCTCCACCTGGCGCGTCTTCTGCGCCTCCTGGTGGTACTCGGTCACCATCACGCGCATGGCCTCTTCGGTGACGTTGAAGGCGTTGCGCAGCACCGGGTTGTTGCTGGCGTTCTGCTTCCACCACGTCCCGTTGGGGCTGTAGAGGTCCACCATGCGCTTCATCTCCGCGCGGACCTGGGTGCGCTGACGCAGCCCCTCGAAGGAGCGGACGATGGCCTGCTGGAACTCGGGCGCGTTGGGGCCCATCGGCTCGTCGTCGATGAGCGTGCGGAACATGAGGATGGCGCTGTCGAAATGGCCCGCGTCCGCCAGGCCCACGGCCGTCTTCGACAGCAGGCGCGCCTGACGCTTCTTCGGGGCCTTCTGCTTGAAGTAGGCCAGGGCCTCCTTGGGCTGATCGAGCTGCACGTAGAAGACGGTCAGGTCATTGAGCGCCTCGGTCTTGAGGTCACCCAGCTCCTCGCCGCGCGTGTCCGCGTAGTCCACCGCCTCCTGCAGCTTCTTGAGGCCCGCGTCGTAGTCACCGCTGTTGTAGTCGCACCAGGCCAGCTTGTAGATGGCGTAGGCGTAGATCTTCGGGACGCCCGTCTCGCGCGCCTTCTCGTAGTTCTGCCGCGCGGGCATCAGCTTGTTGTTCTCGAAGTAGTGGTTGCCCAGCTGGATGTACGTGTCCGGGACGAACTGGGACTTCGGGAAGTCGCGGATCAGCTCCTCGTAGCGCTTCACCGCCTCTTCGCGGCGATTGAGCTCGTAGAGGTTGTAGCCCTGCGAGAAGAGCACCTCGTCGCGCAGCTCGTACTGCGGATAGTCGCGCAGGATGTCCTCGTAGAGGCTCATCGTCTCGGCGCGGTAGCGCTCGCTGTCGCGGTGCTCCTGCTTGGGGGCTTCCACCTTCTCCCCGCGCGCCACCGCGACGTCGTACGCCTTCTCGGCGGCGAGGAAGCGGTCCATCTCCAGCCGGTAGAGGTACTTGGACTTCTCCCAGTACAGCTCCGAGAGCCGGTAGAGCAGATCCGCCTTGCGCGAGGTGCCGTCCTGAATCTTCGGGATCAGCCGCTTGAAGCCCTCGATGGCCTCATCGCGCTTCTTGTCGGCGAGGGCCTCCTTCTTCGCATCGGCGATGCGCGGCAGCTCGGCGAACTTCATGTTCGCGGGGCTCACCCGCGCCGGGCCCTGGCGCCGCTCCTTCTCCTCGGGAGCGCCCGGGATCGGCGAAGGCGCGGCCTTGGCCGACTTGGCCGTCGCCTTCTTCTGTCCTGTGGCCGACTTGGCCGATACAGCAGGCTTCTTCGCCGTCTTTTTGGACGGTGCCGCCGCCTCTCCCACCCCGCTCACGGTGAGCGCCACGCCCACCGCCAGCGCACCGAACCGAAGGAACGCCTTCATGCCAACTCCCGCCATCGAAGGGACGACGCAAGGTAGACGCGCACTTGGGGAATGAGAAGTGCTGCTACCGTGCCAACGCGGCCAATTGCGCCCGAGAGTGCATCGAGGTGTTCGATCGCTAAACAACAAAACGGGGCGGCCACGGTGCGCGGGACAACGCGCGGGGCCACCCCGTTACTCCACTGCCGCTGGAGGCGCTGGAGCTACTCGGCGCCGACCTCGGTGCGCTCCTGGCCCTGGCGGGCCGGGCAGCCCCGCTTGAGGGTGTACTGGTAATAGCCGATCTCGTCGATCCAGAACTCGCCCTGGAACTTCCAGTAGTTCCAGGAGGCCCCGGGCATGGCGGGCCGGTAGAGCGACTGGCGGGTGAGCAGCGCCTTCTGGTCCACGCCCGCCTGGAGCAGGTCCTTCTCATCGAGCGCCGTCTGCACGCGGATGATCTCCGCCTGATCCGCGAAGGTGCGCAGGTTGTCGGCGGCCTCGCGCAGGCGGCTGCGGGCCAGGGTGCCGCCCACCTGGAGCAGCGTGTTGCGCACATCCTCCAGCGCGGCCATGGACTGGGCGCTGAACGCGGTGCCCTTCCAGGCCCCCATTCCGCTGAGCGAGCGCTTCTCCGAGTCCACGCTGGCGAGCACCCGCATCACCTCGCGGATGCGCTCGTTGTTGCGCAGCCACAGGTACACCGGGCGCGGCAGGCGGCGGTTCTCCGAGGCCACGAGGTTGAAGGCGGGGATCAGCTCCATGTCCTCGCCGGTGAAGGGCTCGAGCTGCTTGGCCATGGGCCCGTACACCTCGTCGAAGGCGCCCAGGGTCGTCTTCACCTCATCGAAGAGGCAGCTGTAGTAGTAGACGGTGGCCTTGAGCACCCACGACTCGGGCTGGAAGGCGCCGGCGTACTGCGGCGCATGCAGCGCCTGGAGGCTGCCGAGCGCTCCGCCGAAGTCCTCGTTCTGGAAGCGGGCGAAGCCGTTCTCGAAGAGGGCCTGATCCCAGTAGCGGGTGTAGCGCGGCACGCCCTCGTAGGCCTCGCTCGCCTCCTTGTACTCACCGCGCCCATAGTGCAGGCGGCCCAGCCCCAGCATCGCCAGGTGTTGGGTCTCCGGGAGCTCGAGCTGTCGCTCCCCCTTCTGCTCCAGCACGGCCTTGAAGGCGGTGACGGCGGCCTTGTCCAGCACCTCGGCCTCTCCCGGGCGCCCCGGGAAGCGCGGATCGGCGAGCACCACGCCGAGCAGGTAGCGGGCCTTGGCGTAGAAGCGGCTGTCGGCGGGCACGGCCTCCAGCAGGCTGCGGGCCTCCTCGTAGCGCCCGCGGCGGTGGCTGATGGTGGCCACCAGGTAGTTGATGCGCGCCAGCACCTCGCGCGGCAGCGTCACCCACTGGTCGCGCACCTCATCGGTGTACGCCTGGTTGAGGAGGCTCGGGATGAGGTTCTGCTCATCGAGCTGCTGCTGCATGTCGACGAGCCCCTCCACCGCCTTGAGGTACGAGGGGTGCTTGGAGCCGGCCTTCACGATGGCCGCGTAGGTGACGAAGGCGCTGACCGGCAGCCCCTTCCGGGCGAAGGTCTGCGCCAGGTAGTACTCGGCCTTGCCCTTCGTCTCCGGATCCGAGGCGCGCTCGGAGACCTCGAAGAACAGGGGCGCGGCCGTGTCGAGCTCTCCGGCGTTGAAGGCGGAGAGCGCGCGGTTGTAGGTGTTCACGTCCTGCGCGAGCGCCCCAAGCGGAGCCAGGGCGACGGCGATGAGTGCGAGCAGTCGGGACATGGCAGGGGTTCCCATCAGAAGAGGACCGAGAAGCCGGCGTAGAAGCTCACGTTGTTGAGGACGTCCGAGGAGGGCTCCGCCACCAGATCCCTGCCGAGGATGATGTCCTCGCGGTAGTTCTTCTTCGTCTTCGGATCCACGCCGTCGAACTTCTGGAACTGGCAGCCGCCGCTCAGGCCCAGGTCCGCGAAGGGCGAGTCCGAGGCACGCGCGGCCTCCATCTTCTCGAAGTCGGCCAGGTTGCAGCCATCCACCCGGTCCACGCGGGCGGTGTAGACGAGATCCTTCACCTCCAGGCGGATGGCGTACGAGTCGCCGAACTGGAGCCGGAAGCCGCCGCCCACCGAGCCGAGGAACTTGGTGCCCGCATCTCCGAAGCGCGCCGGCACCCGGAACGTCTCGCCGTCCACCTGGTTGTCCACCTCGGGGCGGATCAGGTGACGCGCGCCGCCGAAGCCCGCGCCGCCGGTGATGACGAGGCTGAACTGCGCGAGCTGGTCGTCATAGAAGGCGAACTTGCCGTACAGCGGCGTCACCTCGACACCTGCCTGCGCGCCCCACACCAGGAGCAGCGAGGAGGCCGCCTGCGCCTGCTCGCGCACCTTGTCGATCAGCTCCAGGTTGAAGTCGCTCTCGTTGGAGTACCAGTTGTACTGGCCGCCCACCTGGAGGGCGAAGTTCTCCTGCAGGTGGTACGTGTAGTTGAGCGCCGTGCCGGTGTGGTTGGTGAACCGGCCGTTCATCTGCACCGTCACCGGGTAGAGCGAGAACTCGTGCCGGCCCTCGTCCGCGAAGCGCTTCTTCTGGACGATGTGGACGGCCACGTTCGGGTTGTAGAGGGGCGCGCCGTGGACCAGCCGCTGCTGCTCGGCCGTCGTGGTGCGCAAGTCCGAGTCCGCCTCCGCCAGAACCGTGGGCGCATCCGAGGACACCGGCGGCTCGACGGCTGGCGGAGCCTCGGGAGCCGGAGCCTGGGCCTCGGCGGCGGGCTCGGCCTGCTCGGGCGCCGGAGCGCGGGACGCGGGCGCGGTCGGCTCGGTCGGCACCGCCGTACCCATCTCGGGACGCGCGGGCGCGGCGGGCGAGGCCGTGGGCTCCGTCGGCGTGGCCACTTGCGGAGGAATGGAGGTCTCGGCGCCCGGAGCGGGCACCGTGGGCTGCTCGGACTGGGCGAAGGCGGGCTGGGCCCGAACCACCGCCACCAGGAGGACCGCGAAGGACAGGATCGTTCGCATGGGTTCTTAGAAGAGGAAGGTGTAGCCGATGTCGAACTGGACCAGGTGCGTGAGGCCCGGGCTGGAGGCGGGCTCGCCGGACTCGGCGCCCGACTCCCAGGCGTCTCGGGACAGGCCCACGCGGTAGGCGTCGCGGAACACCCAGTCCCGCAGCTCGAACTTCACGCCGTGCCGCTGGAAGGCGAAGAAGCGCAGGCCCACCGCCGCGCTCACCACAGGCGCCACCCGGTTCTCCTTCACCCAGAAGTTCTCCGAGGCGCTGGAGCGATCCATCGGATCCGTGCGGTCATCACACACGCCCATGCCGCGGTTCACCACGCGCGTACACTGAATCAGCGACTGGCGCTGGAACGAGGCCAGCCCGCCGCCGGCCCACAGGTAGGCCTGGAAGTGCGCGGGCACGTCCGCCATCAGCGACAGCTTGCCGTACACGGGCGCCCACCGCACGCCGGCCACCCCGTGGAGGTTCATCCGCCACAGGTCCGCCAGCTCGTCGGTGATCTTCTTGTCGTCCCGGTCCAGGAAGCTCTCTGAGATGGAGCGCGCCAGGCCCGTGTGGCGGCTGAAGGCGTAGCCCGCGCGCCCCTCGATCGCCAGGGTGTCGAAGAAGTTGTAGGCCACACCGAGATCCAACGTGTAGTGGGCCGTCAGGTACGTGAGCATCGAGACGCCGACGCTCGGAGAGAACTCGAGGTTGCCCGCGGGCTCGTAGAGCCGGTTGCGGACGACGGCCTCTTCCAGGAGCTGCTCTTCCTGGGCGGCGGCGCCCAGCCCCGTCAGGGCCAGGCACAGCGAAGCGAGCACGCGCAGTGATCGGACGGTCAACATAGGGTTCAGGTGCGGCCCTGGGGTGGGACCGCGGTGTGCTTTGTGGATCAGCGCCCCCTCGGCAGCCGAGCGTCCCAGCGACGCGCGACCCCTTGTTGGCGCATCCATCTGCACATCCGATGCCTCCGGGGCAAGGTGCGCGGCGCCCCGCACCGTGCATTTTTTTCACGGCTGGCCCCCGAGCCGCTCGGTGGATGACGTTTTCACCCCACCGAGCCCTCAAAGGAGCCCCCTTTTGACAGGTGCGCGAGCACAATGCGGCACGGCAGGGGTGATCACCCACCACACCCCACTCCTCCGGCAATCCGACCGGACAGGTCCTCGACCGGACAGGTCCTGTTGAGAGAATCCACCTATGTTCGATCCCAAGCAGCCGGCTCCTCCGCCCAACGCCCCCAACCCCTCCAGCACCGTGTCGTATGGGGCCGGCGCCGTGCCCGTGCCCGCGGGACAGCGCCCCGCGGCGCAGCCCAACGCGCCGGTCGCCGCCAAGGGCGGCTTGAACCCGCGCTCCGTGGAGCTGGTCCAGCGCTCCTGGGCCCAGGTGGCCCCCATCTCGGACGCCGCCTCCAATCTCTTCTACGATCGCCTCTTCGAGCTGGACCCCTCGGTACGGCCGCTCTTCAAGAGCGACCTGGCCCAGCAGAAGAAGAAGCTGATGCAGATGCTCAGCGTCGCCGTGGACGGCCTGAGCAACCCCCAGCGCCTCGTGCCCGTGCTGGAGCAGCTCGGCGCCCGCCACGCCGGCTACATGGTTCAGGAGCACCACTACGGCCTCGTGGGCGAGGCCCTGCTGTGGACCCTGCGTGAGGGCCTCGGCGAGTCCTTCACCCCGGAGACCGAGGCGGCCTGGAAAGAGGTCTACGGCCTCGTCGCCACCGTCATGAAGAAGGCCGCTGCTTCCGGGGCAGCCAAGGCCGCTCCGCCCGTGCCCGCCGCCGCCACCGAGCGGCCGGGACCGCCTGTCCCCACCGCCGCGCGCCCGCCGATGCCGGTCGCCGCTCCCGCCGCGCAGGCCGCTCCGCCTCCCCCGCCCGCCTCCAGCGCGCCCCCGGCCCCACGCCCCACCGCGCAGCCCGCGCCCCCGGCCCCCGCG
>NZ_JAXIVS010000026.1 GCF_034259325.1 Hyalangium ruber
GCTGCGCTTCCTGACGGAACTGCTCCAATTCCTTCTCCAACTCCATGGACCACCTCCCTGGCGTGTGGCCAAGGGAGGTCTCATGAGAGGCCGGAGCCCGTCACGACGGGGCACGGCGAGGTCTTACTCTCGAACGCATGGCGGGCCCTTTACGAGCGCCACAAGGGCCGCGCCGCCATCAGTGGCACCCGCAGACGGCGGGGAGACGCACGCGGCACGCCTGCTGTGCCCGGCAGATAGGCACGGTGAAGCACGGAAGCGGGACACGCGGCCCGCTGCTGCGGGTGGCCTAGCCGCCAGGCACGCGGCACCGCTGGTGCCTGACTTGTGACTCGAGGCCCCGTCGAGCGCTCACAGCGCCCGCGCCCGGTCTGCTAGGGTAGCCTACCTCGGAGGTAACGCCCGCTTGCTCTCACCCGCGACTCTGGCCCTTGTGCTGCTCCTCCTCGGGGGGACGCTGGCGCAAGCACAACCGGCGCCCACACGCGAGCCGCGCCGCCGCTCCTTCACGCTGACAGGCTCCCCACTAGAAGCACGCATCGGCATGGGGATCCGCACGTACATTGTCTTTGCTGTCTCCATCCGGGGAAAGGCGGTGGAGGTGGATCCGAAACGGATCAGGGTTGTTGATACCGGCGAGAAGTCGCTGATCATCGAGCCCTTGAGCGAACCCCGGCCCGGTGAGCGCTGGACGCTGCGTGTCCCGTTGGAGGATGGGAAGGCGCCCGGAGTCGCAGAGTTCTCGCTAGTCGCGCACCCCTCCGAGGTGGACACAGAGATCGACGTTGAACGGCCCGAGGAATCGCCTACAGCCTGTCCGACGTGCGCGCCATGCGCCGCCCTGAGTGCGGCGGATGCCATCGCTTCCGGCTTCATCGACAGCGACGGAGTAGGAACCCGGAAGTTTCCCTCTTTCACGGACGCCGCGAGCGGCCTCCAGTCGCGAGACGGCGTGACCTATCGCGCGAAAACTTGGGTGCTGGTGGACGTGGAGATCATCACCCCGCCTGGGCACCCAGCGTGGAGGCCAACCGGAGCCACGTTAACGAGCAAGGCCGGAGAGACGCGGGTGCGGGCAGTGAAGGTGGAGCCAAGCAAGGACGACTCAAGATTGGTGCGGGTGCTCGTGACAACGGACGTGCCACCGTCAAGCGTGGGGCTTGAACTCACCTTGCACCTGAACGGCCCGGAGGAAGCACCGTCCTTGTCGATTCCTCATGTGACACTGCCGCCAGCAAAGGAGCCCAAGCCATGATCGGAGCGGTGGAACTTCAACCCGGCACTCTCGTTGACGGCTGGCAGATTGTCCGCGCCCTTCGCACGGGCGGCTTTGGTGCCGTTCACCATGCCGAGCAACACGGCAAGGCGTTCGCGATCAAGGTCGCAGTCCACCGGGAGCAGAGCGGCGACACGGGGAAGACGCACACGCGCGCGCTCCAAGAGGTGTCACTACTGCTCACGCTGGATCATCCCAACATCATCAAGCCGCGCGGCTTCGGATACCTGCCCGATAGCCGCGTGTATTGCGTGCTGGAGTACGTGGACGGCTGGACGCTGGGAGAGTGGAAGGAGCGCACGTTTCCCACCTTCCGCGAGGTTGCTCGCGTGTTCGCCAAGATCGCCGGGGCCGTCGAGTACATGCACAAGCGCAAGGTGTTTCACCGTGACTTGAAGTTGTCCAACGTGATGATCCGTAGCAGCAACGGCGAGCCCGTGATCATCGACCTGGGCTGCGCGACCTACGAGAACGCCGAGGAGTTGACGACAACGCCGCTGCACCCAGGCACGGATCGCTACCGCTCTTACGAGGCGTGGGATTTCTTCTACCAGCAGGGCCGCAAGCACGGAGGGAGTTACCCGTTCAAGGTGACCGATGAACTGTTCGCCGTAGGAGTGATGCTCTACGAAATGCTCACCGCTCCGCTGCCGTCGAGGGAACCGCCGCGGCTCGACTTCTCGGATCGCGGTGGAAACCTGCCCGCAGCCCGAGACGTGAACCCGCGCGTACCGGAAGCCTTGAGCGCGCTTGTCGAGGACTTGCTAGCGCAGGACCCAGCGCAAAGGCCGGTGAACTTCAAGGCACTACGGCGCAGGCTGCTGGAGTTGGCCAAACACCCGGGGTCCGAATACGCGGCAGAGGTACACCCACCCTCAGTGCAGCGCCAGCCGTTGCCCGGTGACGGGGTACAGGCAGCGGGAATCGCGGCGAAGGGGAAACAGGGTTGGCGCAAGGTGCTGGCTCTGGCTGACAAGCAGGCTGCGCGCCTCCGTGGCCGACTCCAGGCGCGCCCGCCTGTCGGTGTGGTGGCTGGCTCCCGCCAGCACTGGCCCAAGCCTCTTGCGCTCGCGGGCATGGTGGGTGCCGTCGTGGTGGCTGCTGCTGCCGCGTTGCTGGCGCACGGCGAACGCCCCGCGCCCGCGTCGGCGCTCACGCTGAAAGAGGCTACCGCGCCACCCGTCCCAACTGCTCCGGCGCTTCCCCCTGAGAAGTTCCCGCCCGTGTCTGCTCCCGCTCCCGCAACTGCACCGAAGGAAGGATCCACCGTGAAGCCCAAGCCGCCCGATGCTCCCAAGTCGTCCCGTGCCGCAGGCGCGCCGAAAGCCCCCCCCGCCCCGAATGATCCCGGCTTCCCGGCGTGGTGCAAAGCGCTGCCGCTGACGGTCGCCATGGCTACCGAAGGGTGCGCATCCGTCCGCACCAAGGCTGAGCCCTTCGAGTGCCCACCCGGGGCAGCTCAAGCCATGGAGAAACTAGGCTGGAACACAGAAGATCGCTTCTCCCTCACACTCGACGAGAGAGGCCCGGATCGTGGCCTGTGGACGTTTACTCTAGGAGCCCCGGTTACCGGCGTTGCCCCTGACACGAGCCTTTCCAAGAAGGCGCCCCCTGGCACCCTGTTTTACGGCAGGGCCTACAAGACCGATGCAACCCCAGCCGCTCCCTTTGGAGAACTGGCCGTCATCTACGACCACGTAGAGATCCCCGGTAGAGGAAAGTACCCGGTGTGCGTTGTCTCGGGCCGCAGTCCGATTACGGAACTGAAGGACGATAAGGCGACGGCTGCGGGCAACGCGTTCGCATACCCCGTCACAAGTTGGGAGCCGCCGCGCGACTAAGGCCAGCGGTAGCGGCACCCAGCTCGGCCCGGTGGCGAGTGCGTCGGACAGCTCCAGCTCGGCCCCGAGGGGCACCACCTCGAAGCGCTCCATCTCGGCCCGGTGGTGCCTACGTCCGACAGTTCCAGCTCGGCACCGTGGCGCCTGCGTCCAACAGCTCCAGCTTGGCCCGAGGCGCCCGCGTCCGACAGCTCCAGCTCGACCCGAGGGGGCCACCTTGAAGCGCTCCAGCTTGCCCCGGTGGTGAGCGAGTCGGACGGCTCCAGCTCGGCACCCTGGCGCACGTCGGACAGCTCCAGCTCGGCACCGTGGCGCGCGCGTCGGGCGGCTCCGGCTCGGCACCGTGGCGCGCGCGTCGGACGGCTCCGGCTCGGCACCCTGACGCGCGTCCGACAGCTCCAGCGCGGGCCTGGGGGGCGCCACCTCGAAGCGCTCCAGCTCGGCCCGGGTGCCGCGAACAGCTCCAGCTCGGCCCGCCCCAGTTCGGCCCAGTGGTGCGCGTCGGACAGCTCCAGCTCGGCCCGGTGGCGCGCGCGTCCGACAGCTCCGGCTCGGCATCGTGGCGCGCGTGGACAGTTCCAGCTCGGCACCGTGGCGCGCGCGTCCGACAGCTCCAGCTCGGCCCGGTGGCGTGCGCGTCCGACAGCTCCAGCTCGGCACCGTGCGCGCGCGTCTGCCAGCTCCATCTCGGGCCCGGTGGTGCGTGCGTGGACAGCTCCAACTCGGCCCGAGGCGCCCGCGTCGGACAGCTCCAGCTCGGCACGGTGGCGCCACGTCGAAGCGCTCCACCTCGGGCCGAGGGGCGCCACCTCGAAACGCCCCAACTCGGGCCTGATGGCGCGCGCGTCCGACAGCTCCAGCTCGGCCCGAGGGGCGCCCCGACTGACAAAGACTCCCGAGCGCTAGAGAGAGCGCATTTGTGCGGCACCGCTGGAAATTCGGCGGTTTTTGAGCGTGTCCGCCCAACCGGCCCTGTCGTTCCCCCCGCCCCATGTGCCGGGTAGGTTCTCCTCCCGTCGCGCGGCGCCCTGTTCGCGCGCCTCTAGGAGCCTCCCGCCATGTCCACCGCCACAGGCCCCCAAATACCCGAGGGGCTGATCCTCTTCTCCCTCGGGGATTTCTCTTATGCGTTCCTCCGAGTCCTGGAGACGACCAACCACGGCGAGACGGTGATGATCGTCCAGCAGCGTTCACGCCTCGGGCCGGAAGGCAACTACATCGCGCGGCGAGTGCTGCCCACGTCGCCCAAGCATGACCCCGAATCGCTCGCCAGGATCCGCGCTCGGCTTGAGGAGGAGGCGCGGCTGGCCACCTACCTGGATCATCCCAACATCGCCCGGGTTCTGGGGCGGGCCGAGTCTCACGGCGCCCTCTACATCCTCTGCGAGCGCGTTTCGGGCACGCGGCTAGACACCTACGTTACCGCCGCGTGCATGCGGGGCGTCTGCCTGTCTGCTGGCTTTGCGCTCTACGTGGGCACCGAAGTGGCGAGCGCTCTACACCACGCGCATACGCGCACAGACGAGAAGGGCCGCCCGCTGGGCATCATTCACCGAGACGTGAACCCCGCCCGCATCTACCTGAAGGCGGATGGCTCCGTGAGACTCACGGACTTTGCGCTTGCCCGCTCGCTTCTACCGGGCCGGGTGGCAACCACGGTGCCGCGCCCGCAGGGGGATGCCTTCTACGGCGCCCCCGAGGCACTTCTAGGCGAACCGATGGATCCGCGCTCGGACCTGTTCGCGCTCGGCTTGGTGATGCTGGAGATCGCCACGGGCAGAGGGCTCTACGGCACGCTCACGGTGCGCACGGCTGACGTAGAGGAGGCCCTAACGCTCGAGGTGCGCGCCAAGGTGGTAGCCGCTCACAACCTCGCGACGATTGCGGAACTGCCCGAGCAAGTAGACGACTACATTCTGCGGGCAGCCATGTACACCGCCCGAGAGGTGGAGGAACTGACGGAGGATGTTTTCCCCCCGCTGCGCTCCATCCTCCGAACGTTGCTCCAGCGGCGCCCGGAAGACCGCTACCCATCAGCGGCAGCCCTTGAGGACGATCTACGCAAAGGGCTGGCCGCGTTGGGCGCTGCCTACGGAGCCCCCGAAGCTATCGCGGAGGCGCGGCGTATGGCGTCAGCGGCCCGGATGCACAAGGACGTAGGCGGCCCGACTGCTCAAGATTCCGCGTCCACTACACGCAAGCTGTCCGCTGATCACGTCATCACGTCGCCGGGTAGTTCCGCCTAGCCCGCGCCCCACTCTTCCCGAACTCAGCCCCGCAGCCCTGCATCGGCATCGCGCCGAGAGGGGATCGGCTTGCCTCTGACCTGGGAGGGGGCAGGCCGATCACCTCGGAGCGCGCTCCACTGGCCATACCGAGGAGGATCGGCGTGGCTGGTGCGAAGCGACTGGGGGCGCCCTGCATCCTGGGGGCGCCCCTGGTCGCGGCAGTTCCTCCCGGTGATCCGCTTCCTCCCTCTCTCCTGTCCATGCGCCCCCGGCGTGGGTCGTTCACGCTGGCACGGCGCGCGAGGTTTCCCAGATGAAAGGCCACCAAACGGCACGGCCCGCGAAGGGCCCCCCTCGAAGCAGGGCCCGCAGACGGCCTCCGTTACTTCCAGGGGACGCGAGGAGCCAAGAGCGGCGACTTGGGGCAACGCTCGGACAGACGATGCGGGCCGCACGGATGCGTGCGGGGCTCACTCAGGCCGAGATCGCCGCGAGCGTCGGCATTGCTCCAGAGGTGTTCGGGCGGATGGAGCGCGGGAAGATGCTTCCCAGCGTGCCCACGCTGTTCCGGCTGTGCGTGGCCCTGCGCAGTGGCCCGCACGAGCTGATGGGCTTTGCCCCCCTGGCCAGTCTGCCGCAAGCGGCACAGCGTCAAGTGCCGCCCGAGTTGGCAGACACGCCCGAGACGCGGCGCCTCTTGCGGCTGCTGGGACGCCTGCAAGGGCTCCAGCTCAAGCTGATCTTGCGCCTTGTGCTGGCCTTCCTGACGGAGCCCCGGCGCCCCCGGAGCCAGAAGAGGAACCGGAGATGAACACGCCCCCGCAGCAAGACGCCCCCACGATGTTCTACCCCCTGAACCCCTGCGGCCATCTTCGCGGCCCTGGGGGCGCCTGCATCGGATTTCCAGAGTGCAGGCGTGAGCCTGTGTGCGCTGACAAGCTGGGGCCGCTTGTGCAACGAGTTGGCGAACTCCGCGCGCGGCTCCTGGCCCATCCTTCCCAGGCGTTCACGGGGGAGGGCCACGCCGCCGTGGCGGACAAGCTCGGAGCGGCGGTAACTCTGGCCGAGTGCCTTAACGCGGTGCTGATCAGCCTGCTCGAAGACAGAGCCCACCTTCAGCCTCATGTGCGTGGAGAAGCCCGCGCCGAAATCCCACGCGGCGGCCTCCGAGGTGGTGCGCGTCTTCATGTCCCCGGAAAAGGGCAAGTCCGAGGGTGGAGCGCTGGCGAACCCTACCTACGCGGCGCTCGCCCGCTTCGCCTTCGACTTCTGGGCACGCTTATGAGCTGGCGGCGGGCTGGCGGGGATGCCAGCAATAGTACACAGGTACTGGTATGCCGACTCCCGGGTCTGCCGTGTGCTGCTGAGCGACCAGACGATCTTTCTGTTGGCGTCCAGCGTCTCGATCAGGATCTTCCCCCGCCAGTCGGGGTTGGTGCGGTCCATGACCTTGCCACTCACATTCGGGTGCTTCCCAGCGATCTTCGCGACGACCGAGCGCCACTTGTTGTTCTTCTCCCAGGTCCTGAAACCGGCCAAGTGAGGATCGCTCCAGAGCCGGAATACGAGTTTCAGCAGGGGGTGGAAGAGGATGTTCGACAACGCGAAGCTGGTCTTCCGAAGCTTGTTGCGGTCCTCGGCGGTCGCGCCGGGCTTGAACTCCGGGAAGTAATCACTCCACGCCTCGAAGAAGGCGCAGGTGAAGTCGATCAGGTCTTCGTGCCTGGTCTCGTCGGCCTCCAGTCTCGCAAGCCACTCAGTTTCACTGCGGACGGCGCCCTCCAGGGTGGCATTGGTCGTCAGCTTCCGCGAGAGGCTACCGATGGTGGTGGAGCGGCACTCGATCTCCTCCCTGGCGAAAATCTTGGACTTCTCCATCATCCGGTACACAAACCTGCGCGACGGGTTCTTCTCCGGGTTGAGGTCGATTCCAACCGCATTGGACGGCTTCTTCGCGTCGGAGTTGAACTCGTCATACAGCTTGCCTTCCTCGACACCAGAGAGGTTGTAGATGTCGACGAAGACGAGGTCCTCTTCTGGCTCGTATTTGCCGAGGAGCTCCAGGATCTCCGCCTTGGCGACGGGGGTACCGTCGACGACAACTTCGTTCGGGACCATGTCGGGGTTGTTCTTCCACTCGGCGAGATAGAAATCGCCCAGGTGACGGTGGCCTGAATCCGGAATGGTGAGGACGGACTGGATCGTGAGGATGCCGGCCGGCTCGTCGTACGTGACCGCCTCGCCATCCTCCTCCGCCCGCGCGTTCCACGTCCGGTTGACCGTATAGAGCTTGCCCATCAGTCTCTTTACGGCGATCGCCTGGGCCCGCTTCGGGTCGATATTCAACTCCGTCGAGGTGATCGGGTAGAGGACGCTGTAGTTTTCCTCGCTGATGTCCCCGGCCGTCCTCCTGAACCCGCGCTGATACTTCGGAGAGTACAGCAGCTTGCTCGTCTTCAGGCCCTTCGCGATCTGCGCGATCGACACGGTGGCGTTGTAGACCTTCCCGCAGGGCCGGTCGACCGCAGTGACTCCCTCCAGCACCGTGTTGGCAAAGACCCTAGTCCTCTTCTTCCGCTGCATCGGTTTCCCGTTCATGTCGACTCCTCCTATTTCACGCAGTACCGCGACTTCTTCCCGGTCGTCTGGCGGTAGATCTCCGCCAGCTTGGCGAACGTCCAGACCTCGACGCCCGAGTACGGGGCAGCCAGGCGCGCGACCTCGCCGGTTATTCGGTTGATCTCCTTGTCGATGGCGGCGTCAGCCCAGTTCCGCTCGGAAAGGACGCGGTGGAGTTCGCCTTCATGCACCAGGAGGATGCCGAGCGAGGCAGATACCGCATCGCGGAGCGTGCTGATGCTCCCTCTGATCGACTTCGCGTCCCAGACCTCCGAGACCAGGACTTCGATGGCCGCGAAGGGGATCCTGTCCAACTCGGCAACCTGGTGGCGGGTCAGCCAGACGCCATCAGTCGGGGCCTGCGGCGAGAAGGTCCTCTCGGCCTGGTAACCGAGAGCGGTCCCCACCTCCAAGAACATGTCGGTCGCATTTCTGTGCCCCGGTCTCATGCCACTACGTTGCCAATTACGTTGCCGATTCGCAACGTATCCCTACGTAGTCGCAACGTAAGGTTCGCCAGCAGACAAGCAGCCGACCGGGTCGTACAGACGGGCTTGGCGCTCTTGCAACCTTCATCTGCGCGGGTTGCTGTAGAGCTCGAAGTCCAGCACGCCACCCACGGTGCCCGGTCCGGAGAAGTTGGGCACCGGGGTAGTTTCGTTCCATTTGCCCAGCACCACGGTGGCCAGGCCCGAGAACCAGTCCTCTCCCACGGTGTGCCTGGGCAGCGCGCCGAAGGGCTTCTCGGAGGCGGCGATCTGCGCGGGCCAGTCCGAGGGCACCACGTACGGGAGCAGCACGAGATTGTGCCTGATTCTCGGCAGCGGGCCCCATGAGTTGATGGGGTTTGCCGAGGTGGAGCCTGGGCACAGCGCCCCCGGGGCAAACACGGTACCGCCAGGCCTGAATGACACGCCCGAGAAGCGCCGCCTCTTGCGCCGCCTCTCTCGCTTGGACAGTCCGAGGATCAAGGCACTGGCGCGGTTGGTCGCCTTACTTCTGCCGGGCCGCTGAACGCCAAGGGCTGCGGGCAACCTGGATGCGCTAGGAGGCCCCCAGCGCTCACGACGCGGGGCGCGTTGATGTGGCCCGCGTCCGACCTGACTGGATGCTCACCGCGAGGCCCAGCGCTCACGGCGAGGCGCCCGTCGATGTGTTTGGCCTGGACGCGCGCCACGAATCCCCAGCGCTCGCCACGCGGCCTCAGCGCTCGCTACGCGGCCCGCGCCGATATGTCCGGCCTAGGCACTCGCCACGCGGCCTCAGCGCTCACCACGACCCCCAGCGCTCGTTGGCGCCCGACACAGCGATGACGACTGTCGAAGACGCTATACTCGCAGTATGCGAGTTTCTGGTGGAACGAGCCGCCGAGCCGACGTAGTAATTCTCACAGCGATCAAGCTTGAGTATGACGCCGTGCTTGCTGTCGAAGCCGGCGCATTTCCGAACTCTCCATGGGAGACGATTGAGCGGGGCCCTCATGGAATGCCCTTGGCCTTCCGCAGTTTCCAGGCGCGCGGAGGGCGTCCCCTACGTGTTGCTGTCGTGCAGGCTGCGAACATGGGGGCTGTTGAGGCCATCCAAGCATTACTTCCCGTTATTGAGGCGTATGAACCGTCGTGCGTCGCTATGTGCGGTGTATGCGCGGGACGCCGTGGTAAGACGAACTTAGGTGACGTGATCGCCGCTGACCGACTGTTCTTCCACGACACCGGTAAGCAACTTCCCAACGAAGTCCAGCAGGACATCACGACTTATAACCTGCTCAACGACTGGAAGGTTGCGATCGAGCAATTCGAATTCGCCAAGCGATTTCGCCATGAGTCTTGGTGGAATCAACGTCCAATACCCTTCGAGTGGCAGGAGAATTGGCTCCTAGCGAAGTTGCATGAAGGCTCCTCTGAGCCTTGGAGGCTCCCCGAGTGCGACGTGCTTTGCCCACAGTGGAAGGAGGTCGTCCTGTCACTGCGGAATTCCGGCCGTCTTGAGCCGAAAGGCCCCTTCGCACTCACCACTGAAGGGCGGGAGCACATTGAGGATGTGCTGATGCTCAACCGTGGCCGTCTTCCTGACCTCTCGCCTGGGAGCACCGAGTACCCGTTCCGCGTCCATGTGGCTCCCATGGGTAGCGGCAACAAGGTCATCGAAGACGAGACCTATTGGAACTTTATCTCCGAGCACATGCGCAAGATGCTGGGGCTGGATATGGAGGCAGCGGCGCTCGGGGTACTCGCCCATGGATGGAAATCACGACGCGCTAGAGGTCTCGAGGCCCTAGTCATGAAGGGCGTCATGGACTTCAGCCAGCATGGCCGTGACGACCACTTCAAGGAGTTCGCCGCCCGGGCTTCGGCTGAGTGTCTACTTGCCTTCTTGCGCGAGAAACTGGAGGTCGTGGTAGTCCCTGACGTTGACGACATCCTTGTTCCTGGAACCGAACCGCTCCCTGAGCATCCGCCTCCCTCGGCGCTCCTTGTTCCGCGCTATGAGGTAGTGCCCTTCCAGGAAGCAGGGCGTGCAAGACTCCTTGAGGACCTCGACCGCTGGTGCAACGAAGGACCAGCTGTGGCCGTACGACTCATCCATGCCGAGGGAGGAGTAGGCAAAACGCGTCTGGGTATCCAGTGGACGCAGCGGCAGAGCGCCGCAGGTTGGGCTGCCGGTTTCCTCCCCCGGGACCCACCCGACGATTGGTTCAGTCGCCTGTGGGAACGGGGGCAGTCCGTTGCAGTCGTGATTGACTACTCCGAAAGCCAAGCTTGGCTCAGCACGGCGCTAATGCGCATCCTTCGTTACCAGCAACAAGCGGAGACTGGTGTGCTTCGCCGGATGCGCTTCCTCCTCCTCGCCCGCAATTGCGGCGACTGGTGGCAGGCACTGCGTCAAACCGATGTTGCGCTACGCAACTGGCTTGATGATGCACCACCGCACGAACTGCTGCCTCTAGCGATACTAGCCGAGGAACGCGAAAAGTTGTTTCTCCAAGCAGTGGAGGCGTTCGCAAGGGTTCGGGGAAAAACTCGCATCAGCCGTCCAGGCGTTCAATTGACCGATCAGCGTTTTGCGCGAGTTCTGTATTTGCACATGGCGGCGCTAGCGTTCGTCGACGGACTGCCAATCGCGGCGGACACTCTTATGGATGTGATCCTCGATCACGAAGAGCGATTCTGGGGAGCAAATGCCCGGGAACTTGGAGATATCTACGCGGCCCAACAACGATCACTCGCCCGTCAGATGGTAGCCGCTGCGACCTTGCGTGGTGGAATAGCCGAAGCCGCTCTTGCCTCTGCCGTTGCCAAGCGGCTTTTCGACCGAACACTTTCTGATCGTGAGGAGTCGCAATTGCAATTATTGCATCGGGTGTATCAACGCAGCAAAGATAGCTCATACCTGCCGGCACTTGAACCCGATCTCCTTGGCGAGAGCATGGTCCTTCGCGTCGCCTACCAGCGGATCGATGAAAATCGCGTTCCCATAGATTGGATCGACCGGGTGCTTCGGCCTGACGACGATGCGTACGCCGTGAGGATAGGCCTGGAAGTGCTTGGCCGCGCATCTGCCACGAACTCCCAAGTGATACGGCCATGGATTGAGCGAATGCTGCTTGCTGCTCCGCTCATACAGCGGGCTCCACTTGCACTGGCGGCAGCGAGTGCTGTTGCGTTACGCACGGCATTCTCGACGCTCGGTGAGGTACTAGCAGATCGCTTGGAGGCAGACGGTGATCTTTCCGTGGCACGCGCACTTAAGATGGTGGGTGTACCCTATCCGACCGTATCGTTGCGCCGAGTTGCAGAGTGGGTGAGTCGCACGCTACTGGCTGCCGTGCCTGAGTCTGAAGACCCACATGTTCGAGTTGAACAGGCAGAATTGCTCTGCAATCAAGCAATTGAGTTAATCGATTTAGGCCAAGATCAGAAGGCGGTAGACGCCAGTAATCAAGCGATTCAGCATCTCCGGGGTATCGTGAAGAGCACCCCGAATGTCTTCGTCCCCCTTCTTGCGCGCAGTCTCGTCAATCTCAGCATTGGGTTGAATAAACTCAAGCGCTACGAAGAAGCAGTGACGACTGCAACAGAGGCGGTTCAGCACTTCCGGCATCTTGCAGAGCGAAACCCCAACATCTTCCTGTCTGACCTCCTTACAGCCCTCAACAATCTGGGTGGGAGTCTCAAGCAAATGGGAAGGTCGGAGTGTTTAGCAGTCATAACCGAGGCGGTTCAACTTGGACGCACGCTGGCCAAACGCAGCCCTGAGACAGTTCTCCGTGATTTCGCTCCCAGTTTATTCAATCTTGGCTTGATGCTGGCTGAACTGGATCGGAAGCAAGAGGCGGCGTCTATTATGAGCGAAGCCATCGAGCAATACCGCAAGCTCGCCGCGCGCAACCCTGATGGATTTCTTCCGCTCCTTGCAGATGCATGCAGACAGTTCGGCTTGATGTTGGGCAATGCCAGGCGACAAGAGGAAGCGCTATCCGCTCTGACTGAGGCGGTTCAGTGCTACCGCCCTCTCGCCAAGCAGAACTCTGGTGAGTTTCTTCCGCTCCTTGCAGATTGCCTGAATGGAATTGGCGCGATGCGGAGTTTGATGAGAAACAGTGATGATGCCGTATCCGCATGGGTGGATGCACGTCAATACTATCGTGCTCTCGTCCAACAGGACCCTGCTGCGTTTCTCCCGAATTTTGTGATGTGTCTCGATGCTCTCAGCCAGGAATTGTATCAACTAGGGAGAAAAGAGGAGTCGGTGTCCACCACTCTCGAAGCGGTTCAGGGTTACCGCACCCTTGCAAAGCTCAATCATGAAGTATTCCTTCCCAAGCTTGCCACCCACCTCCACAATCTTGGCCTTGACTTGAGCGAACAGGGGAGAAGAAGTGACGCGCTAGCGGCGGCAAGCGAGGCTGTCCAAATTCGCCGGGAACTTGTCAAGCGAGACTCGGATGCGTTTCTGCCTGACCTTGCCCTAAGTCTCAACAGCCTCGGTGCGCGAATGAGTGAAGTAGGGCAGCGCAAAGAGGCGCTGGCCGTCACGGTCGAGGCAGTTCAGTACACTCGCCCTCTAGCGAAAAGAGAGCCCAATAAATTCCTTCCTGATCTCGCTGCCAGTGTCAATAACCTCGGCGCGAGGCTTAGCGAACTGGGCCGACATGAAGAGGCGTTGACTGCTCTCCAAGAAGCTATTGATACGCTCTGGCCGTTTTTCGAGCGGGACCCACGTGCTTTTATGGGAGAGATCTCGACTCCTCTCAACAGTTTGGTGTCCATCCACAGATTCCTTCGCCGCCCTTTCCCTCCGCAACTCGTCAAACGCCTTGTTATATTTCAGCGTCTCTTGAGTCATTAACGCAGACACAGGCGAGCGGCGCACCGAGAACAAATTCGAGGCCACAGATGCCTATCAGTGTGTGTCATGAGCAGGTGTGAGGGGAAGTTGAACTGTCGAAAGCTGATCGATCTGGCCTCTGTTGCGAAATCTCGCCGGACTCCTTGAGGGATCATTCGGACAACAGGATCTCCGTGAGGTTTTCGGGAGGTGACCACAAACCCGCTCGTGCCTTCACATAGCTCTGGCAAAACGACACCATCTTCTCTTGGTCCCCGAATCTTAGTTTCTGTTTGTCGATTGTGGTAAGCTGCTCGAAGGCGTTGTTGGTGAACCCGTAGGTAGACAAGAAGAGCCCGCCCTCCTTCTTCTCCTCGACGATCACCTTCAGCAGCTTCTCGACTGCCGCGCGCCCGACCCGTGTGGAGGAGCGCCAATGCTTAATCTCGACGTAATATTCAGCGCGCTTCCCCTGCACCAAGCAGGTAAGAATGATGTCCTTGCCCCCATCTTTTGACCCGGGTGTGAGTGTCACACCGAACCCCAAGCCGTCAAAGACCTCGGCCATCACTCGTTCGACGTCACGCCATTCCAATTGGGCAAGCGCGGTCGGCGCAGCCGCGATCAGACGTGCAAGCCGACCGCTCAGCTCGCGCATCATCATACGAACCTCTGCCTCAACATCAACGTTCTGGTCGCGTAGGCGATTGACCCAGTGCTGTAATCCGCCAATGTCGAGGAGCTCGATCCGTAGTGGCAGCGTCTTCGCAACGGCCGCATTCGCATCTTTCGAGAACTCGCCGTTGCTGACTAGAACTACTCGGCTGAGACCTTGCAGCAATGCGGCACCAATCAGCTGCTGCACGCTGGTCATGGGCACGTGTCGGGTGCCTTTGTAGAACTTGGCCTGAATTCCGATGGTCTCCCCCGCGTCAGCGGCGCCTTCAATGCTCGTCCGACGAGCCCAGAAGTCGATGCCTTGATCGCCTAGTCCCCCTGTGTATTCGAGTTCATAGCCCTCTTGCTTGAACAGCGGCTCAAGAACCTTCCCGAGCACCACCTCCGTCTCCTGCGGCTCCATGTTGGTGTCATCGCGAAGGCGGGCGATGTGCCCATCAAGGAAGTCCCATTGGTCGGGGCTCGCGCTTTTCATGGATACCCCGAGACCGCTGAACGATTCATGTGGCATACCTCCACTAATACTACCTAGTGATTTCGAGGCGTCCCCAGCGGAGATTCCCGCCGGAAAACCGCTGGAGAGCCCGAAGAAAGTGCCCGAGTAGTACTAGCACCACAAGGCCCGCATCCGGTCCGTCTGGACGCACCACGAGATCCCAGCGCTCGCCACGAGGCCCCAGCGCCCGCCACGAGCCCAAGCGCTCGCCACGTCCACCATGTTGCACGTATGTCGCAGGAGCCTGCGGAATGTGCTGGGACAGGACGGGACGACACGGGACGCGGCGGGACAACGACTCCGAGTCATTCCGGGCGGTTACGAGGTAAGGGCGCGATTCTGCTAGAGGTTTCGCACCGCCCGGCGCGGGTTCGATTCCCGCCGCTTCCATGCAGTCGGTGTGCCCCCCCCGTAGCCCTGTGCGGTGCCGGACAAGCCGGACATGGTCTACGTCCGGGGCACGGACGGGGACTACTTCAAGGTGGACGGCACGCGGCTCTCCGAGTGGCCGTCCGCACCGGACGACCTGCTCGCGGTTGCGGAGACTCCGGACGCGGGGACGCCGGAGACGGTCTTTGAGCCTCGGGGACCGGGCCCTAGGAGTCTGGAGCTGGCCCCGGCGAACTCGGCGAGCTCCGCTTCGCGCTGAGGGTTAGAAGCTCTCCATCCACCACTTCGGACGCGTCTCGTCGATCACCTGGCAGGTGGCGCTCGCTTGGCGCTGCACCGCCACGCCCAGGGCATTCGTCCTGTGCTGCCACTCCTTCTGGTAATAGATGCGCGCGGTCGGGCCGCAGAGGTCCTGGAGGCCAGCGTGCGCCGATTCGAAATCCTTGCTGGGAGGAGGCGGGGCCGCCTCCTCCATCTTGTCGCACGGCTTCGGAATGTAGTTGTCATCCTGCGCCTGGAGAATCGGGCGCGTCCAGGCACCCGTCCCATCCACATTGCTCGTCAGGTAGATGCGCCTCTCACCACAGCCGCGATAGTGCTGGGCGCGAATCTTCTTCTCCATCTCTGCACACTCATCGGCCATCTGTTTGAGGGTCTTGGTGCCGCGGGAGGTCTGCACCTCGACATCCGGATAGTCCCGGACCTCGCTCGTGTGGTCCTCCCGGCAGTGGCGGACTTGCTGGTAGGGCACTCGGATGTTTGCGGCTGCGTCGGGCGAGTCGGGCGAGACTCTCTCGGCGGCGGACATGCCCTCGTCGTACTCGCTCACCATGCGGGCAATTCTCTCGTTTGTCCCCTGGCCGCGCATGGCGGCGCATCCACCCATCACTGCACAGCTCACCACCGCAATGACTCCGACCCGTGCTCCCTGAATCCAGCGAACCATGTGTGTCTCCAAGCCGTGGCTAATGGGCGGCCTGGGCGCGCATCCTCTTGCGAGAAGTTCCGGGCGTGCAAGCCGTTTCGAGCCGCTGCCGACGCGCCGGCGCATCAGAAGGGTAAGTCTCCCCGCAGGCCCCACTTCGGCGCGACGCCAAAGACGGGAGCGGTTTGTGTACGACGAGGACGGCAGACGATTGGCACAGTGACCAAACTCACCCCGAGGTGTACGGGCGCATGGAACGGGGGGAGTGATGCCGAGTGTCCCAGCGCTGATGCATATGCGTCTGACGCTCGGCTGTGGGCAGGATGAGATGATGGGGTTCTCTGCAGGCTGCCTCTACGTCACACGATGACGGGCGCCGTCATGTTGCACGTATGTCGCAGGAGCGCGCGGAACGGGATGGACCAGGACGGGACGAAACGGGACGCGGCGGGATAACGACTCTGAAGCATTCCGGGCGGTCACGAGGTAAGGGCGCGATTCTGCCCTGGCGGGCTGAGCGCCCGGGCACCTCGGCATGGGCTCAGCCCCACTTCGCTCAGAACTGATAGCCGATGCGCAGGCTCGTCTCCGACACATCCGACACGTCGTGGACGAGCTCGATCATCCAGGGGATGAGCGGAGGGCAGTTGCGGCTCAAGGACTCGAACTGCACCGCCCCGAAGGCCGGGATTGCAAGCCCTGCTCCCACCCGCAGCGCCGAGCCTCGTATCGAGTTGGGCGCGCGGAACCCGCCCAACATATAGAGCTCCAGGTAGGGGAAGAACTCCCAGAAGGGCTCGCCCAGCAGCGCCAGCCCGCCTCGTACCTCCGGCACATACTCCATCGAGATCAGCCGGCCGTCATCGGGCGCGAACACGCCATTGATCTCCATGCCCGCCGCCAGGAACAGCGAGGCGGTGTCCGGCCGCGGGTGCAGCGTCACGCCAATCCACCCGCCGACCAGACCCATTCCCTCATCGTCCCCCAGATACTCGTTGCCCCGGGCGAACACCGCGCCCGCGCTGAGCCCCAGCGTCAGCGCCACCGCCGGCTGCCCCGAGCCCCGGCTCCCTCCCCCCGCGCTCGCCAGCACGGGCCATAACAGCAGGAAACAGATCAGTGGTCGCATGCGCACCTGCGAGGCGGGGGATGACGCGCTCAGATGAGCGATGATACCTCACCCGGAAGCCCACCTCCGGCACCTCGGACACGTCGCAGCACTGGCTCGTCCCCACCCCCGGAAGCGCACTTGCTCGCGGCGGTGCTTCGTGACCTCGGAGACGTGGAGGGCTTCAGGGAGGATCCACACAGAGGTAGTTCTGCGACGACACGACGGTGCTGCTCATGCCCGCGAAGTCGACGACCCGGAGCTGAAGCTGGGCATTCCAATAGTACGCGTCCACGTAGAAGCCTCGAGGGCAATACTCCGAGTAGCTCGTACCGTTCGAGAACCAGCCACTCTCCCAGCTCGAGTAGTCATTGCTGTAGCGGATATTCCACTGGTACTGGTAGGACGGCTCGCCACCCGAGCCGCTACCCGTGCAGTTCACATACCCGGTAGCGAGGTTGCGCGAGCAGGAGAGGGAGGCGGTCGGGCAGGTCTGGACGACGCTCTGGGAGAGTGTCATCGGGCTGCTCCAGCACACGGTCCGATTGTTATTGCTGTCGATGACCATCGGGTAGGCCCGCACCTCGAAGCTGTGCGAGCCGCAGCCATAGCCGCCACCGCTGTAGTACCAGTAGCCGGACGTGCCTGGGCGCTCGTCCGAAGCCCTCAAGGATCCATCGACGTAGTAGTCCAGGTGTAGCGCGTTGGCGAGCGTGGACACCGCCCAGGTTCCGTTGCCGGCGATCTCCCCGGCGTAGGAGCTCACGCCATTGTTCGTGAGATTGGTCACGCTCAGGCTGCTGCACAGGGCTGATTCCTGGGTCCCCAGGGTCTCCGAGCTCGGGTCCACTTCGGCCTCTTGGGAGCCGCCGCAAGCCATCAGAACCAGACCGCAGAGCAACAGGGGAAGCCGGGGGGAAACCAAACCAGGTTGCATCGATGTTTCCAGGTAGAACAGGGTTGTTCTCATCGGCAGCAGTCCTCTCAGGGTGCGCAGATATAGCTGTCGCTCACTGTGGGCGATTCCATTCCTTGGCTGTCACGCACCTTGAACTGGATTCCCTTCCGGACGAAGGAATCCCTGCCGGAAGCGGTGGCGCAGTAGAAGCTGTTGGTCGACGCGCCCTGGTTCCAGGTGCCGGAGGACAGGTCGACCGTCTTTTTCCAGAACAGCGTATAGGGTGCATAGCCGCCGCTGGCGCTCCCAGTGCAACTCACATTGGTGCCGCTCTTCGAGCACGAGAGGCTGGCGGTGGGGCAAGGCTGGGTCACCGTCTGGGTGACGGACCGAGGGCTGCTGCTGCAGACGGTCTGGTTGCCGTTGCTGTCAATGACCATCGGGTAGGCACGCACCTCCAGGGTGTGGGTGCCGCAGGAGAGCCCACTGCTGCTGTGGTACCAGGAGCCGGAGTTGCCGGGTCGCTGCGGATCATAGTTCTTCAGCACGCCGTCGACGTAGTACTCCACCCGGACGGCATTGGCGTAGAGCGACACCGCCCAGGTGCCTAGCGCCGCCAGGTCGCCTCCATAGGAGTTGGCGTCGGTGATGGCCAGGCTCGAGACGCTCAGGGCCGCGCAGATCGGCGCCTCGCTCGTGCCCACGGGCTCCTCGCCCGTGGTGTCTTCAGGTGGAGCTCCACAGGCGGACAGCAACAACCCACACGCCAGGAGGGCTCTCGGAGCAAACCGATGCGATTTGCGTGACATGGACTGACCTTTCACCCGTCAAGAGGGACGGCGGCTGAAGCCTGCTCAGGGGGAGGCCTCGCAGTAGCCGTTGACGTAGAAGTCATAGCCCGTCGCGGGCTGTGTCCCATTCTTGTCCAGATAGAGCGTGCAACTGAACTGCGTGGGGTGGAGGAAGAGCTGCTTGTTGGTGGGGCTCGCGAGGTCGTATTGGCTGCCATAGATGGGGTAGAGCGGCCGCGTCTTCCGCCGACTCTCGGGCCTTGACCACTTGCAATAGCCGTCCGCATCGATGAAGGAGCCGGTGGCCCCGCTGAGGTACTGGGTAAAGAGGTAGGTGCTATTGACGCCCTGGTAAGAAGAAGAGAAATAGACATTCTTCCCCCAGGGGTTGGTGTTGAAGTCTGTCTCGTAATAGTCCCCGTCGCAGCTCCAGTTCGGATAGCCGACATTGCGGGTCAGCGCACACCAGCGCGCCACCTCCACCCGCTGAATGGCCTGGGAAACACTCAGGCTGTCCGCAGCGCAGCGCGGAAGGAGGACCGGCTGCGCATGGGCCGGCGTTGGAAGAAGCAGGGCCCCAGCAACGCACAGCACCACTCCGGCGATCGCATGTCTCATCATGGGTCGAATCTCCTTCTAGGGCACGCAAAAGGCATTGAGATAGAAGTCATAGCCGGTGGCCGGCTGCGTCCCGTTCTTGTCGAGATAGAGGGTGCAGGAGAACTGCGTGGGGTGGAGGAAGAGCTGCCGGTTGTGGGTGTCGTAGATGTTGGCAGTGGTGCCAAAGATCGCGTAGTACGGGCGCGCCCTCCGAGTGCTCAGCCACGGCTTGCAGTAGCCATCCGCGTCGACGAAATAGGACGTGGGGTAGCTGTTGGACAGGAGCATGGCGTAGGTGGCATTGACGTCGAAGCCATCATTCACGCTGGAGTAGGTATTCTTGCCCCACGGATTGGTGACGGGGTTCGCCTCGATGTACTCGCTCGGGCAGGTCCAGTCCGCGGGACCTACGTTCCGGGTCAGCCCACACCAACGCATCAGCTCCGCCCGGAACACGGCCTGCTCGCCCGTCTGGTAATCCGCGGCGCAGCGCTGCCCGACAGGCTGTGCGTGGGCAGGCGTCGGGAGGAGCAGGGCTCCGGTCACGAGCATCACCACTCCTACGATCCCATGTCTCAGCATCGGTAGAATCTCCTAGCGATTGAGCTTCGAGGCTCGGCCGAATACGAACAGAGAGATTACCTATATCTAAAGCCGGAATCCACGCTTTTTTTGACTTCTTTGGAATCGGCCGAGTTCTGATGCTGGCACCTGGTTCTTCACGCACAGCCAGTGCCGCCGTGAGCTTCACCGTCGTCGCCACCACTCCAGACACGCCGGCCCCCCACCCCTCCAGGGGAAGGCTGCGGATGCGGAGCAGGCTCGGGGGACTCCTCGTGGATGCTGGCAGGGCTCGCCCTGTTGGCAGGTATGGTCTCCCGCCGGCGCCGACTCCTGGCCTGATCCTCGCGCCTCGATGGCCTTGGGTCGCAGGCGCACCTCGAAGAGCCACAGCAAGGCTCGCCCCCAAGCATTCTCGCTCGGTGGCCGGATCGCGAGGCACGCACCCGCTGCTTCGAGCGTGCCGATCTCGACGCTGAGGCTGGCCAGCGCATGCGCGAGGCGATCCTCGAGAAGTTCGAGGATCTAGAGCTGGAGTCCTCCAACGACCTCTGGGTCTTCCCGGAGCCGAACCGGTCTTGAGCCATCGGCTTGGACTCAGTACCCGAGTAGCACCAGATCATGCCTGGATGCAGATGCGACCTGGGGCGTCATCGTCCCCGAGATGACGTTCCCGTAGGCTGCCCCCCTCCTCACTCTGGAGGGTGTCTCATGGCTCCTCGTCGACTGGTCGGCGTGGTCCTCCTCTTGGCCCTGTCCACCGCTTGCAACAGCACGCGCGTGGTACGCCTCGACACGGGCCAAGGCGTGTCCGTCTTCCACACCCCTCGCACGACCGAAACCAGACCGGTGGACCTGGGGGAAGAGGAATTCACGCAGGCCATCGCGAGAGAAGTCCGGCGAAAGAGGCCCTCGGCCAATCCCGAGCAGACCGCACGGGAACTGCTCGAAGTTCCACCGCGCAGTGGCTGGTACGGCTACACCCGGCGCCAGGGTGTCGTTCCCCTGGATGGACAGCCCCTCGCTTCGCAGTGGGCTGAGATGGATAGGCGGGTGACCCAGGAATACCTGCGCTTCTGCACGGCCCTCCGGACACCGGGAGACTGTCGGAAGGCGCTGATGAACAGCCCTGTCCTCACCGGAGATAGTCGTTACGCCCTGGCCATGTCTTTCGCTCTCGAGGAGGTCATTCCGAGATGATGGAGGCCTTCAAGGACATGGCCGATCCCGAAGCGATCAAGGCGTCCATCCTCTGGACGATGACGATCTACGCCGCGATGTGGCTGGCGCCCGAGCCGGTGTTCTCCAAGGGCTTGGCTACGGTCGTGACCGCCAGCTTCATCTGCTACGTCGGGGTGGATACCTTCTGGACGCTCATCCAGGGTTGGAGACGGATGGTGGAGGTTGCGGACCTCGCCACCTCTTTCCATGTCGCTGAACGACCCGGCCAACAAGGTCCGCGTCAGGGGGCACGTGGGCCCCCACCCTCAGGAGTATCATGAGGAGGTATTCGAGCGGCTGCGAAGGGCCATGCAGGACTGCAGCAGCATCCAGCGTTGTCAGCAGGCGCTCAGGGCGGAGTTACGAGAGCTGGCCCAGGAGATCGCCGCTGAGAGCTCCTACCTCAACAAGTTGGTCACCCGGAGCGAATGACGTAAGGAACACCGACGATGCCGCATCGGTATTTCAAGCTGACAGACGACGTGTACATCACGGGGCGATGGGAGCTCGGAGAGCCCATGGATCCACAGGGGCAGGAGGTTGATCCCTGGCAGTTCACCAAGGGAAAGGCTGTCCACGTCAGTGAACGCATGCGGGTCCCCATCAAGCGTCCGGGGAAACCGCTCGACTTCTCATTCACCTCATTGGCGACCCCCGTCGTCCACATCCCAGTAGCCGCGATGTTGAGCAAACTGGCTCCTGGCGACGCGCAGTTCATCCCCGTGAACATTGACTCCCAACCGGATCAGTTCTGCATCTTCGTAGCCACACGACTTATCCGGTGCATCGATGAGCAGAGATCCACCGAGGTGCGGTACTGGAAACCGGAAGATGGACGCCCCGAGAAGACAGGGCAATACCGCTCCGTCTACAGGCTCCGCATCGACCCTTCGCAGGTAGGAGACGCCAAGATCTTCCGGACGTGGGGATGGGACATCGCCCTCATCGTCTCGGAGGAGATCAAGGAGGCCCTGGAGCGCCTTGGCGCCACGGGGACGAAGTTCAAAGAGGTGTAGCCGCAGCTACACGTAGCCGAACCGGCGCCTCGCGAACCACTCGGCTCCCAGCAGCGCCACAAGCACCACCAGGTAGTACCAGCGATCCCACAGCGGACGGTCCTTCGCCCGGCCCACTTCCACCACCGGCGGATCCAGCAGCGGCACGTCCGGCAGTCCGTCCTGCGGCAGCCGGAACGCCTTGCCGCCCGTCACCTTGGCGATCTGCTCCATCAGCTCCGGCCGCACCGAGGCGTCCGACAGCTCCGGGCCCACCGCGCGCACCGCTACCGCGTCCTCGCCCGAGCCCAGGTCCGTCTCACCCTTCTTCGCCGTCGCCAACAGCTTGTACGGGCCCGGTGCCGGCGGCGGGAACTCCAGCCGCACCACCCCGTCCGGCCCCGTCGTCCCCGTCTGCACCGCCACCGCCTTCTGCGTCGCCACCGAGAACAGCTCCACCCGCACCTGCGCGTCCTGCGCCGCCTGGTAGTCCGACGTCCGCGCCGACACCACCACGCCCACCGGCCGCCCCGGCTCCACCGACGGCGGATCCGCCGACACCTTCAGCGTCGTCAGGTCCGGGTCTCGCACCAGCCACCGCAGCGCGTTGCTCCAGAAGCGGTCATACGTCCGGTTCGGCGAGCCCTCCTTGTGCGACGTGAACGCCCAGTACCAGCTCGCATCCGTCGCCAGCGTCAGCGCCCTGCCCCGCCCGTAGTCCCACACCGACACCAGCGGCGCGTTCTTCCCGTCCACCGTGTGGAACGGGTGCTCCAACAGCACCGTCGCCCCAGGCCTCGCCCGCGTCGTGTTGATGCCCGGAATCGGCGGCAGCTCGCCCCACGCCGCCTCCGTGCTCGCGAAGCCGCTCCCCAGCGCCGTCACCGGGTGCCGCAACCCTTCCTGCGTCAGCCGCGCCTTGAACGGCTCCGTGTTCGCCGGCCCCGCCGCTTCCACCGGCAGCGCCTCCATCAACGTCGGCATCGACGCCCGCCCCTCGCCCAGCACGCTGTCGCCGCCGATCATCACGAACGCGCCACCGTTGAACACGTAGCGCTCCAGGTTCCGCTCGTACTCCGTGATCGCCAGCTGCGGATCCGCGTACCCGAAGTTCTGGAAGATGACGACGTCGAACGTGTCCAGCTTCGTGTCGAAGATCTCCTCCATCGGGAACGGGATCAGCGACAGCTCCCGCTCCTGGCTCACCACGCCCGGATCATCCGACATGGAGCGAAGGATGTAGAACGACACCATGTCCACGTTCGCGTCCTGCCGCAGCAGCCCGCGCAGGAAGCGCTCGTCCCACGAGGGCCGCCCCACCACCAGCAGCACCCGCACCCGGTCCCGAATCACCTTCAGCGTGAACGAGCGCGTGTTGTTGTCGCTCACCGCCTCGTCCGGGAACGTCGGCACCGTCACCGTGTAGACGAAGCGCCCCGTCTGGTCCGGCGTGAACGTGAACGCCACCGGCTGCACGTCGTCCGATGAGCCGAAGCGCACCGACTTGCTCGCCACCGTCTTGCCTTCCTGGCTGAGCACCACCGGGATGTCCTTGCCCGAAAACCCGCGGCCGTGGATCTCCACCTCCACCGTGAGCGAGTTGCGCACGAAGGCGAAGTCGTCCACCTTCAGCCCCTCGATCGCCAGGTCCTTCAGCGCCTCCTTGCCCACCAGGAACGTGGACACCGGCACGTTCAGGTCCGCCAGCGCCGAGCGCGCCTTGCCCACCGCTCCCGCCGCCAGCTCCGCGTTGTCCGCCCCGTCACTCAGCAGCAACACCCCGGACAGCTTGCGCGAGCCCTGGGAGCCCGCCGACACCGAGCGCAGCGCCGAGAGGAGGTCCGAGGTACCCGCCCGCGGAGGCTCGCCCCGCAGCGAGGCCGACGTCACCGGCGACAGCTCCGGGTCGAACCCGTACACCTCCACCGTGAACCGGTCCTGCAGCGCCGACAGCCCCGGCGCCGCCTTCTCCAGAAAGTCGGCCACCTGCGCCGAGCGCGTGGGGCCTCCCGGCTCTCCCGGGAAGCTCATCGAGGCCGAGCGGTCCACCAGCACCGCCACCCGGTTCTTCATCCGCGCCACCTGCAGCAGCCGCACCCCGGGCTCCAGCAGGAAGAAGAGCGCGGCCACTCCCGCCGCCACCCGGAGCGCCCACAAGACCACTTTGCGCGCCCGCGAGGGCTCGCGCCGCACGCCCCACGCCGCCAGGGCAATGCCCAGCACGAGGCCTACCCCCAGGAGCACCAGGGCCCATATCGGCAGGGGGGAGAGGCTGACCAGCTTCCAGGCGTTGAAGGGCTGTGAGTTCATCAATCGCGCTCGGCGGGGTACGGGGCCCCGCGGTCAGCGCCGCTTGTTGAGGATGATGGGCAGGTGGACGGCGTCGTCCTTGTAATCCAGGCACAGGGCGTACATGCAGATATTGATGCCCGTGCGGATGGCCAGCTCCCGCTGGGGCTCGCCCCCAGGAGACACGTCGAACTCGTAATCCCCGGTCTCCGTGCGGCTCCAGGCGCCGGCCAGGTCGTTCTGCGAGTACATCACCGCCGCGCGCTTGCCCAGCGTACACGCCATCAGGTGTGGCTTGTTGAGCAGCCGCCCCGGCGCCGCGTCCAGCAGGAAGAAGGACTTGAAGACCACGTGGGTGGAGGGCACCACCGCCAGCGGGTTCTGCGGCAGCACCCGCTCCATCTCCCGGCGGAAGCTCCTGTCGAAGCCGTCCCCATCGCTGCCGTCGTTGGCGTCGGCCAGCAGGAAGCCCCCAAAGGTGAGGTAGCGCCGGAGGTTCTCCACCTCCGCGCCCGTGAAGGCCGGGAACTCGCCCTCCCCGCCCAGGTAGAGGAAGGGGTACTCGAAGATCTCCGGGCTGCTGAGCATCACCGCCCGCGCGTCCGGCAGCACCTCCACGGAGGTGCGCTTCTGCATCTCCCAGGCGATCCGCCGCAGGCCGCCCAGGCGCGCGTCCCACCGGCCCCCGTGGCGGACCACCGCGGGGATGAAGCGGCTCTTCTCGCCAAAGGCCGAGGCCCGGTGCGACAGGAAGGGGACCAGCGCGGCCGTGCCGAGCAGGAGATTTCGACGGGTAACGCGCCGCGTGCTCATAGGAGGCTTCTATATACCGTCGACGCGTCGTTGCATTCCCCGCTATAGAGGCCCCTCATGGCGAAAGGCGGACAAACGCCGAAGGATCCGGCCTCTCCGGAAATGCTCGCGGCCTGGAGGCAGATGGAGGCCGGAGACGTGGCCGGCGCCCGCCGGGAGGCCCGTCGCATCCTCGCCACTCAACCGAGCCCCGAGGACCGCGCCCAGGCCGAGGAGCTGCTGCGCCGCACCCAGACTCCACTTCCCGTGTATGGCTTCGCCGTGCTGGTGCTGGCCATCCTCGGGCTTCTCGTCGCGCTGGCGCTCTCGCGCTATTAAGGAGACGCCGTGGAAGGTCTCATCCAAGCCCTCAAGGCCTATCAGTCCTTCAACCCCCAGGGCTGGGTGGCCATCTACCGCCTCCTGCCCATGTGGGCGGGCATCGTGTGCTGTGTGCTGGGCCTCTCCCTGCTGCTGTTCGGCGGCGGGCGCTTCTTCCGGGTGGTGTCCGGCCCCGTGGGCGCCCTCATGGGGCTGATGTGGACGCCCGTCATCGCCGCCCGCTTCGGCCTGGCGGAGATAGACCCGCGCGCCCCCACCGTGGTGGCCACCATGCTGGCCATCGTGGGCTTCGTCGTCCCGCCGGCCATCACCTTCCTGGGCGTGGGCATCCCGCTCGGGCTGGCCGCCGGGCAACTGGCCGGGCCCTCGGACTTCATGCTCGGCTTCGCCCCCGCCCTCATCATCGGCGGCCTGGTGGGCGCCATCCTCCACCGATTCGTGGGGGCCATCGTGGCTTCCATCGTCGGCGCCTGGATTCTCGTCATCGGCGCCCTGGCGGCGCTGCACCAGTTCGGCGGGCTGGTGGAGACCATGGCCAGCCAGCCCTGGGGCGTCATCATCGCCGCGGGCCTGTTCGCCCTGGCCGGCAGTGTCTACCAGATCGCCGTGCGCCCCTCTCCCGAGGAGATGGAGAAGATGCGCGCCCAGAAGGAGCGCCTGAGGCTGCGCAAGGCCGAGGAGAAGGCGCTCGAGAAGCGTTGGGGCGTCAAGTAGTCGGCATGCTTTACGTGCCGCGGTGCGGCGCGTAGAGTCCGCGCCCTTTCCCCCTCCAGGAAACACCACCGACGGCGATGGGTAAGGCCAAGCGCAAGGAGAAGGCAAAGGCGAAGCAGGCGCGCGAGGAGAGTCCCCCCAGCGCCGAGAGCTCGCCAGAGGCGGCGCCAGCCGTCAGCGAGACGGCGCCCACCGCTCCCATGCCCTGGGTAAAGCCCGAAGGCCTGTCCGGCCGGGGCTGGGCGGTGCTCGTCGTCGTCATCCTGCTGACGCAGCTGCCGCTGCTCCACTACGTGTTCCTGCGCGGCAAACCCGCCGCCACCGCCCAGGTGCCGTACACCCAGGACTTCTCGGACCCATCCGTGGTGGGGCGTGACTTCCATGCCGTCGGCGCCTACTGGCGCGTGGTGAATGGCGAGCTGATTGCCCCCACCGTGAAGAACAACCCGCTCTGGCTCCAGGCCCGGTTGCCGGACGACGTGGCCGTCGAGTTCGACGTGCGCTCGGATTACCCCGGCGGCGACATCCGCCTGGAGCTGTTCGGCGATGGCTCGGACCCGGGCTCCGGCTACGTGCTGGTGCATGGCGGGTGGAACAACTCCCTGTCGGTCATCGCCCGCAAGGAGCTCAACGCGCCCTCTCTGCAGTCACTCCAGCGCCAGGCCGCCCGCCTGGCTGAGAACGTAGGGCGGAACGAGGTAGATCTCGTCAGCGCGGGGCTGTTCAAGCCCGGAACCCAAGTGCGTGTCGAGTCCAACACCCTCCCGGTCCAGGTGCAGCGCACCTACCATTGGCGCGTCGAGCGACGTGGCTCGCTGCTGCGTTGGAGCATCGATGGTCAGCCCTTCCTCGAGCTGAACGACCCCTTCCCCTTCAAGGGTCCGGGGCATGACCGGCTCGGCCTCTCGGGCTTCGAGTCCAACCTCGTCTTCGACAACCTGCGCGTCGTGCCGCTGGATGGCTCGCAGCCCACCTTCGTGGCCCCGCCTCCTCCGCCCACTCCCCCGCCCGGGCCGTTCGCCGACTCCTTCGATCGCGACACGCTGGGAGAGGACTGGAACGCCACCGGCCCCTCGGCGGTGAAGCTGGAGAACGGCGCGCTCACCCTGCAGCTGACGCACAACCGGCCCGTGTGGCTCAAGCGTCCCATCCCCACCAACGCCACCATCGAGTTCGACGCCTGGACGGACGATCCCGAAGGCGACATCAAGGTCGAGGCCTGGGGCGACGGCCGGGGCTTCTACGCCGGAGACCTGCGCTTCCAGTACACGGCCAGCGGCTACGTCTTCATCTTCGGCGGCTGGCGCAACACCCAGTCGGCCATCGCCCGGCAGAACGAGCACACCCCTGATCGCGCGGTCCGTGACGGCGCGGCCGTGGTGCCCGGCAAGCGTTACCACTTCACCATCACCCGCCGTGACGGCTCCATCAGCTGGAGCGTCGACGGCCAGCCCTTCCTCTCCCTCCAAGACCCCTCTCCCCTCGAAGGAGCGCGGAACCAATACTTCGGGTTCTCGGGTTGGAAGACGAAGGTTCACTTCGACAACTTGAAGATACAGCCGCTGTAGCCCCTGGCAGGCGGCCTCGAGGTACAGACACGTGCGCAGAGTGGGAATCTTCGGCTGGGGCGTCGTTGCTCCCCGATCCAAGGACATCGAGGCGTTCGAGCGGAACCTGGCCTCCACCGAGAGCTGGCTCTCCCCGTTCAACGGCTTCGGCCCGGACAACTTCCTGGTGGGGATGCCGGACTTCCACTTCTCCGACTACAAGCCGTGGATCGACGAGCGCTTCCCCGCCAGCCGCTTCTCCCAGCTGGAGAAGAAGATGGGGCTGCCCACCCAGTACGCCCTGGCGGCCTTCATCCAGTCGCTGCGTCAGAACCCCGGCCTCGAGCAGGAGCTCCAGGCCCTGGGCATCCAGTCCCATGTCTACGTCGGCACGGGCCTGGGCGACCTGCCCACCATCTATGACATCAGCCTGGATCACCACCGCGCCCAGCGGCGGTGGAACCGCTTCTGGTCGGAGCCCTCGCGCAACGCGGCGCTGAGGCAGTGGCTGGAGACGCGCGAGGCGCGCCCGGACATGCCCCCCGCCCCGGAGACGGTCGCGGAGGCCGATCGCGACATGGCCGAGGAGGCCTGGTGGGAGTACTGGACGGCCCAGTCCCCCGAGCTGCGCGAGTACCTGGGCGAGCTGCGCGAGATTGAAGGCATGGGCGTGGAGGGCGATGTCGAGTCCGCCAAGCTCGCCGTCATCAAGGAGAAGCGCACCCGCACCGCGAAGCTGCAGAAGAAGTGGAACGCGCCCGAGCCGCCGTGGAACTCGGTGTCCGCCAACGTGCTGTGGAACATCCACAACGGCCCGGCGGCGCAGGTGTCCATGCTGGGCAAGCTCACCGGCATGACGTTCGCCCCGGTGGCGGCGTGCTCCTCGTTCGGCTACGGGCTGAAGCTGGCGATGGATGCCATCCAGCGCGGGGATGCCAAGGCCGTGGTGCTGGGGATGACGGATCCGCCGCCGCACGCGCTCACCGTGGGCGGCTTCTACAACGCGCGCGTGCTCGCCGCCGATGGCACCGTGTCCAAGCCGCTCACCGCCCTGCGCGGCACGCACGTGTCGGGCGGCGCGGTGGTGTGGGTGGTGGGAGACCTGGAGCACTTCACCGCCAAGGGCTTCAAGCCGCTGGGCATGGAGCCGGTGGCCGTGGGCCTCACCGCGGACGCCGACCACATCATCACTCCCTCGAAGGAGGGCCCCACGGCGGCCATCCGCTCGGCGCTCGCCTCCGCGCGCTGCGCGCCCACCGAGGTGGGCAGCTGGGACCTGCACGCCACCGCCACTCCAGGCGACTTCCTCGAGGTGGAGACGCTGCGCGGGATGATGCCCGAGTCGGTGCTCGTCACCGCGCGCAAGGGCACCTTCGGCCACGGCATGTCCGCCGGCGGCGGGTGGGAGCTGACGGCCCAGTACCTGGGCTATGCCCGCGGCAAGCTCTTCGCCACCCCGCTGCAGGAGACGGAGCTGAACAAGGAGATCGGCAAGGTCCACGGCCGCTTCGTCTACAACCGCGAGACGCCGGTGCCCGAGGGCTTCGCCGGCAAGCTCTCCATGGGCGTGGGCGGCCTCAACGCCTGCGTCATCTCCCGCTCCTGGCGCTGAGCGGGCGTCTACTTCTTCAGCGGGTAGCGGGCCTGGGCCTCCGCGTCCAACGCGGCGGCCGCCTCCGGGTCGATGGCGCGCAGCAGCTCCAGCTCCAACTCCAGGTCCCGGGAGGCCCGATGCTGCGTCTGCGTCATCCCCGTGGTGTTGCTGTTGGCGGCGTTCGTCAGCGAATCATTGATGGCCCGGGTGCTGTTGTTGCCGGTGCTCGGCGCGTACACCACCGCCGTGGGCTGCGAGGAGGCATCCGCGCGCATCACCCGCAGCAGCGAGCCCCCACTGCGCAGCACCATCCCCTCGATGAGGTACTTGGTGAACGAGTGGGCCAGCGTGCCGCCCCCGTTCTCCTTCCACTCCGTCTCCAGCACGAAGCGGTTGGGCACCTCGCGCCACGAGTAGCCCCGCGCCTCCAGCGCCGCCTTCACCGGCGGCCAGATCTCGTACAGGGGCTTCGCGTACACGTGCTCCGCCGCCCGGTCCCTCAGGAAGTTCTCCCGACGCTGGGCCGCGCTGCACCCCGTCAGCATGACCATGGCCAGCACCACGGTCCATCCACATCGCTCGAGACGCGGCATATGGCACCCCCTCTTACGGCGTAACCCCACCGTGGCTCAGCCCTTGGGCACGGCCACCAGGTCGAAGTCCGGAATGCGCTCGCGCATGAAGTCCCGCATCCGGTTGATGAGCGCCGCTTCGATCTGCCGGGCCCGCTCGCGGCTCACCCCGTACTTGTCCCCGATGTCCTGCAGGGTGAGCGGCTCGTCGGAGGTGAGCCGGTTCTCGAAGATGAAGCGCTCCTTGCCCTCCAGCGACTGGGCGAACTCGGCCAGCTTCTCGCGGAACAGCTCCTTGAGCTCCTCGTTGCCCAGGCGCTCCTCGGCCCCCGCCGCGGACGAGGGCAGGAAGCGGTCCGCCCGCGTGCTCTTCGAGTCGTCCCCCAGCGGCGCGTCGATGGACATCTCGTCGTGCCCCAGCCGCTGGTCCATCTCCACCACGTCCTGCTCGGTGACGTTGAGCCGCTCGGCCAACAGCTTGGGGCTGGGCTCGAAGCCCTGGGCGACGAGCTTGTCCTGCTCCTGCCGCAGCTTGAAGAAGAGCTTCCGCTGGGCCTCCGTCGTCCCCAGCTTCACCATCTTCCAGTTGTCCATGATGTAGCGGAGGATGTACGCGCGAATCCACCACGCGGCGTACGAGCTGAGCTTCACTCCGCGATCGGGGTCGTACTTCTTCACCGCCTGCATCAGCCCGATGTTGCCCTCCTGGATGAGGTCCAGCAGGGACAGGGGGTTGCGGTGGTACTCGTGGGCCAGCTTCACCACCAGCCGCAGGTTGGAGGCCACCAGCCGGTAGGCCGCCTTCACATCCTGGGTCTGCTGGTAGTTCTTGGCGAGCGCGTACTCCTCCTCCCGCGTCAGCAGGGGGTGGCGCGTCACCTCGGCCATGTAGGCCTGGAGCGGATCCCTCCGGGTAATTCCCGACTCGCCCGCGGGCACCAGCGCGCTCGTGGTGACGGGGGCTTCCACGTCCCCCACCTCGGCCTCCGCCTCGACCAGCTCCTCGGGCGCGGGCTCGAGGGCCTCCGGCTCCGCTGCCTCGACTTCCACCTCGGCCTCGGCCTCGGAGGCCTCCGCCTCGGAGGGGGCGCCCGGCCGCTTCGCACGGGGCCGGGAGGTCGTTCCTTTGGTTCTCTTCCTCCCAATCGCCATGGGGACTCCATACAGCAAAGAAAGTCGAATGTTGCCAGAGGGTAATGCAGGGGTTATGCCCCTGCTTGATGAGCGACATTCCGCAAGACCCGACCGCGTCAGGCACCCCCGACACCGAAGCTTCGAGCCGTCCCGCCGAGTACATCGCGGACATCAGCTTCGAGGACATGAACCTCTCCGAGCCCATCCGGCGCGCCATCACGGAGCGGGGCTACACCCACCCCACCCCCGTGCAGGCCAAGGCCTTCAAGCCCGCCATGGAGGGACGGGACCTCATCGTTCGCAGCAAGACGGGCACGGGCAAGACGGCTGCCTTCGGCCTGCCGCTGCTGGAGAAGATTCCCGCTGACGAGCGCCGGGTTCGCGCCCTCATCCTCTGCCCCACGCGCGAGCTGGCGCTCCAGGTGGCCGACGAGCTGAAGCAGCTCGGCAAGCACAAGGGCATCAAGGTCGCGGCCATCTACGGTGGCGCCTCCATGAAGCAGCAGGAGGACGCGCTGGAGGAAGGCACCCCCATCATCGTCGGCACGCCCGGGCGCGTCTTCGACCACATCAACCGCGGCAACCTCAAGCTCGACGGGTGCGACCACGCGGTGCTGGATGAGGCCGACGAGATGCTCAACCAGGGCTTCTACGAGGAAGTCACCCGCATCCTCGACCGCCTCCCGAAGAACCGCCAGGTGCTGCTCTTCAGCGCCACGGTGCCCACGGACATCCAGAACCTGATTGCCCGCTACACCACCAACGCGGAGACGCTGCTGCTCTCGGGCGACGTCTTCACGGTGGAGCACATCCACCACATCCGCTACGACGTGTCGGACGCCTTCCCCAAGCCGCGCAACCTCATCTACGTGCTGGAGAAGGAAGAGCCCCAGAACGCCATCATCTTCTGCAACACGCGGGACGACACGGCGCTGGTGACGGCGGTGCTCAACCGCAACGGCTTCGACGCGGACCTGCTCAACGGAGACCTGCCGCAGAAGGAGCGCGAGCGGGTGATGGGCAAGGTGAAGCGCGGCGAGGTGGCCTTCATGGTCGCCACCGACATCGCCGCCCGCGGCATCGACATCTCCGGGCTGGAGTACGTCATCAACTACTCGCTGCCCGAGGACCCGGCGGTGTACCTGCACCGCGTGGGCCGCACCGGCCGCATCGGCAACAAGGGCACCGCCATCAACCTCTTCTCCGGTCGCGAGCTGGCCACCTACACCGTGCTCGAGAAGAAGTACGGCATCAAGTTCGAGAAGCGTGACATGCCTGCTCCTGAAGAAGCGATGCACCTGTGGACCGAGCGCCACCTGAGGGAGATCCGCGAGGGCGCCTCGGGCAGCGTCTTCGAGGGCTTCCTCCCGCTGGCCGCTCAGCTCAAGCAGCGCTCGGACGCCGATGACCTGGTGGCCTTCCTGCTCAAGTACTTCTTCAGCCACCTGCGCATGGAGAAGGTGCAGGCCGCGCAGGAGACCGAGAAGCAGGCCCCGGAGCGCAAGCCCGAGGGCCGGCGCGAGGAGCGCGAGCGTCGGGAAGGCCGCGAGGGCCGCGAGGGCCGCAAGGAGCGGGGCGAGCGCGGTGAGCGGGGTGAACGCCGAGAGCGCGACCGCGACCGTGACAAGGAGCGTCCTCCGCGCGGTGAGCACGGCGAGCGCCAGCCGCGTCCTCCCCGTCGGGATGAGCCCCGGCGCCCCGGTGTGTCGCTGGAGGCGGGCCCCGGCGAGGCCAAGCTGTGGGTGAACCTGGGCACCGCGGATGGCATGGGCCCGGGCAGCATCGCCACGGCCATGGAGGAGGCGGGCGCGCCGGTGGGCAAGATCGTCCGCGCGGAGCTGCGCCCCACCTTCGGCTACGTCTTCGTCGCCGAGGAGGACTCCGCCGCCTTCGAGGCCCTCAACGGCAAGCAGCACGGCACCAAGACGCTGCGGGTGGAGAAGAGCCGCCCGCGCAGCGAGCGCCCAGAGGGAGCCCCCCGCCCCGCGCCCTCGCCCGACGCCGGCCCCGGCGAGGTGAAGCTCTGGGTGAACCTGGGCACGGATGACGGCCTGGACGACGCGAAGTTCGTCGCGGCGCTGGAAGCCGCGGGTGCTCCGGCTGGCAAGGTGCTCCGGCCCCTGCTGCGGCCCACCTATGGCTATGCCTACGTGGCCGAGACCGATGCTCCCGCCTTCGAGACCGTCAACGGCAAGCCGCATGGCGAGAAGGCCCTGAAGATCGAGCGCCACCGCCCTCGTGGCTCCCGCGACGACCGTCGCCGCGAGCGCAAGGAGGAGGCGCCCGAGGTGCCGGGGCAGACCCGCATGTGGGTCGGCCTGGGCAAGCAGGACGGGCTGGATGACGCCGCTGTCACCGCCGCGCTCGAGGGGCTCGGCGCTCCGGCGGGCAAGGTGGTCCGCGTGGAGCTGCGCACCACGTACGCCTACGTCTTCGTCGCCGATGAGGACGCCGCCGCCTTCGAGGCCCTCAACGGCAAGCAGCACGGCGAGAAGGCCCTCAAGATCGAACGGGCGAGGAAGCGGTAACCGTCTCGATGTATCGACAGCTCAACCGGGGTGGGGGCCTGAGCTCCTCACTCCGCCCCTCTTCCGGAGGGAGTCCTGGCCCTGCGGGCGCGGTGGTAGTGCGCCACGCACAGCCCGCGCGCCAGCACGGGGCGTCCACACCCGGGCTCCGCGCAGCCCTCCGGCTCCGGGGGCCTGAGCTCCGGACGGGGCCGCGACTCGCTGAACATCAGCTCCGCCACCGCCATCAGCCGGTCCACGTCCCCACGCGACAGCCCGCGCGCGCGGGCGAAGTGTACCAGCCGCTCCGCTCCGGCCTCGTCCTCCTCCTCGGCCCGGAACAGCTCGGACAGCGGCAGCCCCAGCGCCGCCGCCACCTGGAGCAGCGTCTCGTAGCTGGGGCTGCGCTCCCCTCGCTCCAGCAGCGAGGCGAAGCTCACGGAGATGCCGCAGCGCGCGGCGAAGTCCTCCTGAGTCAGCCCACTCCGCTCGCGCAGGGCACGAATTCGGCGCGCGAGCCCTTGCAGGTAACCGCTCGTCTCCGGGGCGTGCGTCGGACCGGGCCGCATTCCGTCCGTCATGCTAGCCCACCCCCGCGGCTAATTTCTCGCGCCCGCTCCACCTGCACCCCACAATCGCCCCTGATCCGTCGGGAGGGAGTCACTCACCCATGAACGCCTTCGAGGAGACCAACTACTACTTCCGCAAGGCCGCGCGCATCATGGACGTGGGCACTCCCATCGAGACGCTGCTCGCCACGCCCCTGCGCGAGGTGAAGGTGCAGGTCTCCATCGAGATGGACTCCGGGGAGATCCGCACCTTCCCCGGCTACCGCATCCAGCACGACAACAGCCGCGGCCCCATGAAGGGCGGCCTGCGCTTCCACCCCCGGCTCGATCAGGCCGAGTGCGTCTCGCTCGCCTCGCTGATGACGTGGAAGACGGCCGTGGCCAACCTGCCCTACGGCGGCGCCAAGGGCGGCATTACGTGCGACCCCAGCCAGCTGTCGCTCAAGGAGCTGGAGCGCCTGACGCGCAAGTACGTGGACCAGGTGCAGGACGTCATCGGCCCCACCCGGGACATCCCCGCCCCGGACGTCAACACCAACCCCCAGGTGATGGCGTGGATCATGGACCAGTACTCGCGCTTCCATGGCCACTCGCCGGCGGTGGTGACGGGCAAGCCGCTAGAGCTCTACGGCTCCAAGGGCCGCGAGGCCGCCACCGGCCGCGGGCTGCTCTACATCTGCCGGGAGATCCTCCGCGACGTACACCTGCCGATGAAGGGGGCGCGCTTCGCGATCCAGGGCTTCGGCAACGTGGGCAGCCACGTGGCGCGGTTGCTCTGGGAGGACGGCGCCACGGTGGTGGCGGTGGCGGACGTGCTCGGCGGCGTGAAGAACCCGCAGGGGCTCGACATCCCCAGCCTCTTCGAGCACGTGCAGCGCACCGGCACGGTGACGGGCTACTCCAGCGGCCAGCCCTGCTCCAACGAGGAGGTGCTGGCCACCGATTGCGAGGTGCTCATCCCCGCGGCGCTCGGCCACGTGCTCACCCGGGAGAACGCCAACGCCGTGCGCGCCCGCCTCATCATCGAGGGCGCCAACGGCCCCACCACCCCCGAGGCGGACGATCTGCTGGAGAAGCGCGGCATCCTCGTGGTGCCCGACATCCTCGCCAGCATCGGCGGCGTCACGGTGAGCTACTTCGAGTGGGTGCAGAACCTGCAGCACATGGCGTGGGAAGAAGAGCGGGTGAACGCCGAGCTGGAGCGCACCATCAAGGAGGCCTACGAGCGCGTGGCGCAGATCGCCCGCTCGCGCAAGGTGCCGCTGCGCACCGCCGCCTTCATCCTCGCCATCGGCCGGGTGGGCAAGGCCACGGTGATGCGCGGCATCTAACGGCTCACGAGGGCAGCAGCGGCAGACTCACCGTGAAGGTGGCGCCCTGGTGGGGCGCGCTCTCCACGGCGATGGTGCCGCCCAGCGCCTCGACGATCTGCCGGGTGATGTAGAGCCCCAGCCCGAGCCCGCCATAGTGGCGGTCGGACACCGCGCGCTCGAACTTCTCGAAGATGCGCCCCACGAGCTTGGCCTCGACGCCGATGCCCTCGTCTCGCACCGTCAGCCGGGCGTGGCCGTCCACCGCCTCCACGCGCACGTGGATGGGCTTGCCCGCACCGTACTTGAGGGCATTGGACAAGAGGTTCGTCACCACCTGCTCCAGCCGCAGCCGGTCCCAGTTCCCCAGGATGGGCTCCTCGGCATGCACCTCCAGCCGGCCCCCTGTCCGCTCTGCCTCCAGCTCGAAGCGGGAGACCACCTCGAGCACCAGGCCCAGCAGGTCCACCTCCTCCAGCACCAGCTTCAGGCGCCCGCCGCTGATGCGCGCCACGTCGAGCAGATCATTGATGAGGTCCGACAGGCGCTTGACCTGACGGCGCATCATCTCCACGTCACGGGCCAGTTGCTCGGTGGCATCCACGGCCTGCTCTCCCGCGGTCATCCGCTCCAGGGACTGGAGCTTGAGGCTCAGCGGGGTGAGGGGCGTCTTCAGCTCGTGGCTGGCGACGGACAGGAAGTCATCCCTCAGCCGCACGGCTTCCTGCGCCGTCTTGAGCAGGCGCATGTTCTGGATGGTGAGCCCCGCCCGGTCCGCCATCTCCTGCAGGAAGTCCTGATCCTCCAGCGTGTAGGGGTGTCCGGGCTGCCCTCGGGACACCCCCAGCGTGCCGATGATTCGTCCCTGGGCGCGCAGCGGTACGAGGAGGGAGCTGTGCAGACCGAAGCGCTCCACGAACTCGCGCGTCGGGGGCGGCATGGACTCGAGCAGCCCCTCCTGGGGAATCCGTACCTGCAGGATGGGGCGGCCCGTCTTCACCACCTTCACGGCCGGTCCCTCGGCATGCTGGAAGGGCCCATACATGGCGGTCTTGATCAGCTTCCGGGCCGCGGGGTCCGGATGGTAGGCGGCCACGACATCAAGGGTCCCGCTCTCCTCATCGAGCAGCGTCAGCACGCAGCACTCGCCCAGCGTCTCCCCGCCCAGCCGCGCCAGCTGCTCCAGGGCCGCGTTGAAGTCCGTCGTCGCCTGGGCCAGCACCGTCGAGGTATCCGCCAGGGCGCGCAGCCGCGCCTGCGCCCGCTTCTCCTGCTGAATGTCGTAGAAGGCGACCACGCCCCCGGTGATGCGGCCCTCGTGGCGGATGGGCGCCCCACCTACCCGGACCCAGGCCATGACGCCGTCCCCTCTGCGTAAGAGGATGTCATCGCCATCCACCGTCTCTCCCTGGAGCGTCCGCGCCAGGGGCCACTCGTGCGCCTCCACCCGCTGCCCATCCCCGCGGAAGCCCACCCACTTCTGATAGCTCTCCAGGTTCTCCGCGGCGGGCGGGGGCTTGCGCAGGATGCGCTCGACCTGCGCATTGGCGAAGGTGATGCGCCCGTTGGGAGCCTCCGCGAGGATGACGCCCGCCGGCAGGTTGTCCAACACCTCCTGGAGCCGCGCCCGCTCCTCGGCCAGCTCGCGCACCAGCCGCGCGCGCTCTCCCTCGGCCTTCCGCAGCTCGGTGACGTCCAGGGTGATGCCCGTCATCGCCACCACGGTGCCATCCGCCCCGCGCACCGGGCTGCCCCGCGCCACGACCCAGCGCAGCGCGCCCTCGGGCGTCCGCACCCGGTACTCGGCCGCGTAGTCCACGCCCTGGGAGATGGCCCGCTCCATGGCCTCGCTCATGGCGGGCTGGTCCTCGGGGTGGATCAGCGGGCACAGCTTCGGCAAGGAGGACAGGTCGGCCTCCGGCGGCAGCTCGAAGGTGGCCTTGAAGCCCTCGGAGCACTGGAGCTTCCCCGTGGCCAGCTCGAGCTGCCAGTGGCCCAGGCCGCCCGCCTTCAGCACGCGCTGCAGCCGCGCCTCCTCCGCGTCGCGGATCGTCAGCTCGGCCGTCACGTCCTTGTAGGCGATGGCGACGTGGCGCACCTCGTTTCCCGGGCCCTTCAGCGGGAACAAGGAGCAGGAGATGGCGGCGCGCTTCGCCTCCGGCACCTGGATGTGCTTCAGCTCCTTCGGGTCGTACCAGAAGATGGGCGTCTGCAGCGTCTCGCCCTGGAAGGCCCGGCGGAAGAGCGCGTCCACGCCCTGCCGACGCGTCACCTCATCCTGGAAGAGGTTGTACTCGGGCGGAGGCTCGGCGCCGAACATCTCCCGGTAGGCGGGGTTGATGAGCAGGCATTGCCCCTCGGCGCTGAAGACGGCGTAGGGCACGGGCGAGTGGGTGAACAGGCCCTCTAGCAGGCCCAGCGGATCCGCCATGGCCGCCAGCTGGTTCCGCACGGAAGCCTCGGGCTTCAGGCTCCGTTTGGGAGCCTTCGGCTTCTTGCGCGGGGCCACGCGCGGCGCGTTGCCTCCCGAACGTCTCGAGAGAACCGTGGAGCCTTTCTTCCTGCGTTGCTGGGGCTTGCCCCCCTTGGCCCTGGGCATAACCCCCTGAGTAACACAGGGAAAAGTCGAAGGCCCGGTGCCCCACCTCAATTCTTCGCACCTGCAACTTCATTCCCATACTCCCTGCCCCTTTCGCGCACGGGCGGCTTCCGCTATGGGGCGCGCCATGGTGAACCTTCAGGACATCCTCGCCGCGCGCGAGCGCATCCGCGGCGCCATCCGGCCCTCGCCCTGCCCCGCCTCGGACTATTTCAAGGAGCGCACGGGCTGCGCGGCCCTGTGGTTCAAGATGGAGAACCTGCAGCGCACCGGCGCCTTCAAGGAGCGCGGGGCGCTCAACAAGCTGCTGACGCTCAGCGCCGAGGAGAAGGCGCGCGGAGTCATTGCCGCCTCGGCGGGCAACCACGCGCAGGGGCTCGCCTACCACGCGCTGCGGCTGGGGGTGAAGGCGACCATCGTCATGCCCGAGCGCACCCCGCTCATCAAGGTGGCGCGCACGCGAGATGAGTACAAGGCGCACGTGGTGCTCAAGGGCACCAACTTCGACGAGGCCTACGCCGAGGCCGTGCGCCTGCAGAAAGAGCGGGACCTCGTCTTCGTCCACCCCTTCAATGATCCGCAGGTGATCGCGGGCCAGGGCACCATCGGGCTGGAGTTGCTGGAGCAGACGCCGTTCGTGGACATGGTGGTGGTGCCCATCGGTGGTGGCGGACTCATCTCCGGCATCGCCTGCGCGCTGAAGGAGACCAACCCGCGCATCCAGGTGGTGGGCGTGCAGACCGAGGCGCTGGCCAGCATGAAGGCCTCGCTGGACGCGGGGAGCGTGGTGGAGGTCGCCCCAGGCAGCACCATCGCCGAGGGCATCGCGGTGCGACGGCCGGGCGAGCTTACCTACGCCATGGTGCGCAAGTACGTGGACCAGGTCGTCACGGTGGATGAGGAGGAGATCGCCAACGCCATCCTGATGATGCTGGAGCAGGAGAAGAGCGTGGTGGAGGGCGCGGGCGCGGTGGGCGTGGCCGCGCTGCTGAACAACCACGTGCCCCAGGCGGCGGGCAAGGGCGTGGTGGTGCTGCTGGGCGGCGGCAACATCGACATGAACGTCATCAGCCGCATCATCGAGCGCGGCCTGGTGAAGGCCGGGCGTCTGGTTCGGCTGGAGGTGCGCTTGCCGGACCGGCCGGGAATGCTCGCGCGACTGACGACGCAGATCGCCGAGCAGCGCGCCAACATCGTGGAGATCCACCACAACCGCGCCTTCTCGAAGAAGGCAGGGCTGGGCGAGGTGATGGTGGAGGTGACGCTGGAGACCACCGGCCGCCCCCACATCCAGGAGCTGATGGAGGGCCTGGGCGGTCAGGGCTGGCAGGTGTCGGAGGAGACGTAAGCGGGAGGGGGTCTTCTACGCCCCATGCCTGCTCGGCCATACTGGCCCCTCATGAGCCCCCTGCTCCTCGCCCTCCTGCTCACCGCCGCGCCCCCGCCCCAGCAAGCCCAGCAGCTCGCCAAGGCAAAGAAGTGGGAGGACCTGTACCTCGCCTATTCCTCCGCGGACCCCACCGGCTACTCGGACGAGCAGCGCAAGGCCATCGCCGGTCCGCTGCTCAAGGGCTGCGAGGCGCTCGTCGCCAATGACGCGGTGATGGCGTTCTCGCTCGGCGATCGCTCCGTCGCCTTCGAGGAGACCGCCTCCGGCCTCCGCTGCCTGGCCCGCGCCGCGCTCGCCACGGATCAACGCGGCACCGCCGAAGAGGCCCTGCGCAAGGGCCTGGAGCGCTTCCCCAAGGAAGGTGCCTTCGGGCTGGAGCTAGGCAAGCTGCTCCTGGGCGACAAGGACGCGCCCGGCGCCATCGAGGCCCTGAGCAAGGTTCCCACCAAGGGCCCCCAGGCCGCCGAGGCGAAGAAGCTGCTCCAGAAGGCCAAGAGCCTCTCGGCCGAGGAAGGCAAGGCCCGCGCCGAGGTCGAGAACATCGAGCGGCGCATGTCCGGAGAGGGCCCCGGCCCCCGCGGCTCGACGCAGCCCGCTATCGCCCGGGACGAGGGCAACACGCAGCCCACCAGCCTCACCTACGAGTCCGGCGTGGGCGAGGACGGCATGCGAACCCGCGCCAACCGGCGCTTCGTCATGAAGTACTTCAACAACAACCGCGACTTCGGCCAGCGCGCCGAGTACGAGGGCCGCGTCATCGCCACCCTCGAGGAGGCCTACGAGCACACCCGGAGCATCCTCGGCGAGGCGCGCGAGGGCCCCGTGGACGTCATCCTCTACACCCGCCAGGAGTTCCGCACCCACATGGGCTCCAGCCTGGCCAACGCCGCCGCCGGCCTGTACTCGGACCAGGCCATCCGCATCAACGATGCGGCCGAGCTCACCCAGCAGACCAAGGCCACCCTCGTCCACGAGTACGTCCACGCCGCCGTGGATGAATTCTGCGGCGGCGGCCACCGCCTGCCCACCTGGCTCAACGAGGGCCTGGCCGAGTACGTGGAATGGCGCTACCTCGGCGGCGACGGCCCCCCTGTCCTGGTGGGTAACGCCCTGCGAGGCGCCGCCCGCGCCGGCCGCCTGCCCAGCCTCACCGCCCTGTCCCAGGGAGCCCTCATCCAGACCTCGGACCCCGCCATGGCTTACGCCACCTCGGCCGTGGCCGTCCGGGAGTTGATGAACCGGGGCGGCGCCGCCCGGCTGCTCGCCCTCATCCGCGACGTCGGCCAGGGCACCCCCTTCGACCAGGCGCTCCAGTCCCAGTATGGGATGGACGTCGCCAAGCTGGACGAAGAGGTGAAGTCCTCCCTCTCCAAGAGGTAGCGGGCGGGCGAGCCATTCTGATCCGTTTACCCACCGCTCCGAGTCTGCCTACACTCCCCCCCTCAAAATTTGCGCTTCAGGCGTTCTGGCGGGAACCTCGGCCTGCCCTTATGCCCTACCCGTAGCAAGGTGGACGGATGTCCGACACGCGCGCGGCGATGAGAGAGTTTCGCTTCCTGGATGAGAAGCGGAAGATGGGGAGTCTTTCCCCTGTGGAGGAGGCTCGCTGGAACGAGCTGCGTGGACTTCTCGGAGTCCAGGACGCGTACGTTCCCGAGCCGCCTGCGGCCGAGGCTTATCCTCAGCAGCCCCAGGGCTACTACGGCGCGGATGGCCAGTGGTACGCCTACCCCCAGCAGGGTTACCCACCTCCGCAACCCCAGGGCTACTACGGCGCCGATGGCCAGTGGTACGCCTACCCCCAGCAGGGCTATCCGCCTCCGCAGCCCCAGGGCTACTACGGTGCCGACGGCCAGTGGTACGCCTATCCCCAGCAGGGTTATCCGCCTCCGCAGCCCCAGGGCTACTACGGCGCTGACGGCCAGTGGTACGCCTACCCCCAGCAGGGTTACCCCCAGGGTTACGATCCGAACCAGGCGCAGGGCTACGATCCGAACCAGGCCTACGCCGGCTACCCCCAGCAGGGCTATGACCCCAACCAGGGCTATGACCCCAACCAGGGCTACGCCGCCCAGGGGCAGCCCTACCCGGCCGATCCGAACCAAGCCTACGCCGGTGGCTACGCGCAGCCGTACTACCCGGAGCAGGCTCCGGCCCAGGCCGCGTACCCCGCTGAGTCCGACACCTGGGCGCAGCCGGCCGAAGCCCTCGCGCCCGAGAACCTCCAGCCCGCGGCGGAAGAGCTCGATATCCCCGCGGTGAGCGAGTCCGCCTCCTGGCAGACGCCCGCCGAGCCCACGCCCTCCGCGGAAGCAGCGCAAGAGGCCGAGGCCCCGGTGACCGGGGATGACGATGTGCTCGAGGTGTCCGCCGACGAAGTCACGGACGTGGAGAGCGCTCCGGAGCCCGAGGCATCATTCGCGGAGCCGGACAGCACGCTCCAGGCCGAGCCCTCTCAGGAGGTGAGCGCCGTGGCCGCCGAGGCGACGGACAGCCTCGATCTGACGAGCGCCGACTTCGAGACCCCGCAGGCCTCCGCGAGCGCGCAGGAGTCCTCGGAGCCCATCGAGCTGGGCGCGGAGGAAGTCGCCCTGCTCGACGCGGAGCCCGAGCCCGAGCCCGAGGCCCCCGTGGCCGCGCAGCCCGTGGTCGAGGCCGCGCCGCAGCCCGCCTCCGAGGTGGTGCTGGAAGCGTCCTTCGACGATCTCTCGGTCGAGGAGGCTCCCGCGCAGCCCGAGCCACAGCCCCTCCAGGCCTCCGTCGAGGAGGTCTCCCTGGACGACGTGCAGCCGGAGGCCCCCGCTCCCGCGCATGACGGGTGGGACTCCGCGCCCCTCGCGGTGGACCCCACCCCGGCACCCGCTCCCGCCAGCGCCGGGCCGCAGCCGTTTGGCCCGCCGCCCGTCCCGTTCGAGGCCGAGCCTCCCGTCGAGGAGATCTCCCTCACCTCCTCGGAGGAAGAGATCCCTCTCAGCGCCTCGGACATGGAAGAGGCGCCAGCCCCCGCCATCGCGCTGGCCCCTCCGCCGCCTGCCGCCAGCGCCGCCCCGGTGCCCGAGGCCGAAACGCCGACGCTCGAGGTCTCCGACTTCGAGATGGAGCCGGTGAGTTCGCCGCAGGCCGCCGCCGCGCCCGCTGAGACCGCTACGCCGGCGGAGGAGCCCACCTTCGACGTCGCCGATCTCGGCGCCGAGGCCGAGCCGGAGCCCTCGCCCTTCACGGGCAACGCGGAGCCTCCTTCCCTGGAGCTCCGCCCGGTGCAGGTGGGACCGGACCTCCAGGCAGACACCATCGAGCTGTCCGACGACACCGGCACCTCCGACAGCGCCTCGATGCAGCCCTGGGACACCGGGGATGCCAGCGCGCAAGGCGAGGATGGCCAAGCGTCCCAGGCCCGGGCCTCCATCGATGTCGACCTCTCCGGCAACCCGGAGGATGTCGTCCCGCTGGCCACCAACGCGGACCTCACGCCGGACATGCCGTCGACGGGCGCCTCGTGGGAGTCGTCGGATCGCTCGCTGTCGCTCGGCACCGAGCCCGCGCAGGGGCAGGCGCAGGACGACGTCATCGAGCTCACCGACGCGAACGAGGAGTTGGCCCAGCCGCCCCAGCCCTCCACCTCTGCGGAGGATGGCTGGAGCACCGAGGCGACCGCCACGCCTGCTCCGGCTCCCGCGGCCGGACTGTCCGCCGAGTGGGCCGCGGCCGCGACGGATACCCAATCGGACTGGACGCAGGCGGCGCAGGCCGAGGCTCCGGCTCCGGCCATCGCGCCCGAGTGGGGAGACGCCTCCGGCCAGGAAACGCCGTGGACCGGCTCCGCGGCCGCCACTCCGACCGAGTGGGGCACGATTCCCGCCGCGGAGCCTACGCCCGCCCACGTCCCCTCGGAGTGGGCAGGCGCCGAGGGAGAGACTCCCGCCCCGGCCACGCCCTCCGAGTGGGGCGCCTCGCCCGGCGAGGCCGCTGCTTCCTCCACGCCTTCTGAGTGGGGCACCGTTCCCGCCGAGCCCGCCGCCGAACCCACGCCTTCTGAGTGGGGTACCGCTCCCGCCGAGCTTGCCGCCGAGCCCGCGCCTTCCGAGTGGGGCGCTGCCCCCACCGAGCCCGCTGCCGAGCCCGCGCCTTCCGAGTGGGGTGCTGCTCCCGCTGAGGCCGCCGCTGAGCCCGCGCCTTCCGAGTGGGGTGCTGCTCCCGCTGAGGCCGCCGCCGAGCCCGCGCCTTCCGAGTGGGGCGCTGCCCCCACCGAGCCCGCCGCCGAGCCTGCCCCCGAGTGGACGACCGCCGAGCCAGCCCCCGAGGCTCAGGAGTCCCAGTGGGCCGCGCCCGAGGCCAGCGCTTCCTCCGATTGGAGCGCCCCGGCCCCAGAGGCCGAGCCAGTCCTCGAGGCCATGCCCGGCGAGCAGGAGCAGCCCTGGGCCGCACAGCCCGAGGCCAGCGCTCAGTCCGAGTGGTCCAGCACGCCCGAGGCTCCCGCCGCCGCCGAGCCCGCCTGGGAGGCCACGCCCGTGGAGCCCGCGCAGGCCTCGCCCGAGCGCGCCGAGTGGGCCGAGCCCGAGCCCGAGTGGGCCAACGAGCCCCCACAGGCGGACCTGTTCGGCCCGGCCACGGAGATCTCCAAGCTGGCCGCCGAGCAGGAAGTACACGAGGCGCCGCCGCAGCCAGGCCTGTTCGGTCAGACCACGGAGATCTCCAAGCTCTCGTCGGAGGAGCAGCAGCGGGAGTTCACCCCGGAAGAGGTGAACTGGACGGCCTCCCCGCCGAACCTCTTCGACGCGCCGATGGCGGATCTCAACGCCGGCCAGCCGCCCGTGCAGCACTTCGAGGCGGACCCCAATGCCTTTGGGGCGCCGATGCAGAACCTCTCCGAGCCGGAGCCCAGCCTCGACGCCAGCGTCGCGCTGCCGCCTCCCGCTCCCGTCGAGGAAGTCTCGATGGAGCCGGAGCCCAGCATCGACGTGAGCTTCGAGGACGCCCCGCCACCTCCGCCCCCGGCCGTCGCCGAGGAGCTGCCCGTGGTGGACCTCGCCGAGGCCGAGTTCGAGGAGGAGCCCGCGGTGGCCCTGCCGCCTCCGCCTCCCGCGCAGGCCGTGGCGGCCATCCCGCTGCCGCCTCCCCCGCCCCCGCCGGCTCGCATGACGGCGCAGCCCAGCGCCGCGCCCATGGCCGTGCCGCTGCCCGCGCCGACGCCGCCGCGCCCGGCCACCCAGCCCATGGGAGCCTCGGCCGTCGCGGTCCCGCTGCCCCCGGCCATGCCCGTGGTGCCGATGCCGCCTCCGCCTCCCGCGCCGGCGCGCGCCTCCTTCGCGACACGGCCGCCCGTGGCCGCGCCGCCTCCGCCTCCCCGCGCGATGCCCGCGAGTGACGCGGCCGTCGTCATCGAGGAGGCCTCCGCCTTCGAGCCGCTGGGAGCCCCGCTCGCGCCGAGCTCGGGCGCTCCGACCTCCTGCTTCGTGGAGGGGGAGCACCGCGTCATCATCCACACCGTGGAAGGCCAGGTGAAGCGCGGCATCATCCGCGACGTGGACCTGCTCGACGAGGCCATCGCCCTGGAGCAGCAGACGGGCTTCACGCCGGAGCGCATCCCCGGCAAGCGCGTGAAGGCCATCTTCTTCATGCTTCCGGCGGGCGCGCGTCAGCCGCAGGCGGATGGGCAGAAGATCCGCGTCACCTTCAACGATGGGCGCCAGGTGGCGGGCTTCTCGCGGGACTTCAAGAGCGGCGGGCAGGGCTTCTTCCTCATCCCCGCCGACAACCGCACCAACACCGCGCGCATCTTCGTCTACCGCTCGAGCGTGCAGGCCGTCGCCGAGGGGTAGTCGCCCCGCAAATGAAAGAGGGGCCTCATCCACCGAGGCCCCTCTGAGGTGAGTCCGCGAGTCCTCGCGAACGCGGGCTTACTTCTTGACCGGAGCCGCCGGAGCCGCCGCGGGGGCCTTCTTCACGCCCTCGAGGTCGATCGACACGCGCACCTCGTCACCCACCACCACGCCGCCGGTCTCGATGGCCTTGTTCCAGTTCAGGCCGAAGTCCTTGCGGTTGAGCGTGGTGGTCGCCGAGGCGCCGATGCGGGTGTCACCGAACGGGCTCTTCACCTCGGGGGTGGGGCCCTCTACGTCGAGGACGACCGGCTTGGTGACGCCGTGCAGGGTGAGGTTGCCGGTGACCTTGAGCTTGCCGTCGGCGCCCTTCTCCACCTTCGTCGACTTGAAGGTGATGTTCGGGTGGTTCTTCACGTCGAAGAAGTCCGGGCTCCGCAGGTGGTTGTCACGCTGCTCGTTGCGCGTGTTGATGGTGGTCGCGTCGATGGTGACGTCGACGGTGGACTTGGTGATGTCCTTCTCGTCGATGTTGAAGGTGCCGGCGAGCTTGCCGAACTCGCCCTTCACGTTCGACACCATCATGTGCTTGACGGAGAACTGCGCGCCCGAGTGAGCGGGATCAATTTCCCACGCGGCCGCCAGCGCGAGCGAGGGGGCGGCCAGGACAGCGGCGGCGACAACGGACTTCAGCAGGGTCTTCATTGTTTTTTCCTCCAGAGATGCGGTTCAGGCGCGCAGCGCGAAGCTGCGCATGGACAAGGTTCCGTGATGGAAGCCCTCGTAGACGGGGGTGACCCGGTCCTCGGGGAGGGCAGCTCCGAGAACAAAATAGAGCGGCAGCAGGTGCTCGTGGGTTGGATGCGCGAGCCGCGCGTTCGGTGCGTTCAACCAGTCCTGCATACCCGAAAAGTCGCGCGCCGCGATGCGCTCGGCGGCCCAGGAGTCGAAGGCCTGCGCCCAGGGCACCACCGGCGCGGCCTTGTTGTGGAAGACCACCTGGCGGAGGTTGTGCGTCATGCTCCCGCTGCCCACCAGCAGCACGCCCTGGGAGCGCAGCGGCCGCAGCGCCTCGCCCATCCGCGCCACGTCCCGGGCCGAGGCGCCCACCGGCATGGACACCTGCACCACGGGGAGGTTCGCCGCGGGCAGCGCCAGCCGCAGCGGCACCCAGGTGCCATGGTCCAACCCGCGCCGTGAGTCCTCCACCGCCGGAATGCCCGCGGCGGAGAGCCGGGAGACCACCTCGCGCGCCAGCACGGGCTCTCCGGGGCACGGATAGGTCAGCTGGTAGAGGGCCTCGGGGAAGCCGCCGAAGTCATGGATGGTGGATGGCGCCTCGCTGGCGGTGACCCGCACCTCGCCCCGCGTCTCCCAGTGGGCGGAGACCACCACGAGGGCGTGGACGGCGCCTACCCCTTGCCCGAACGCACGGAGGGCTTTCGGGTAGTCGTCCGTGTCCAGCGCCACCATGGGCGAGCCATGCGAAACGAAGAACGCCGGAGCCGTGGCGGGCCGCGCCACCTTCCGCTCTCCCGCCTCGGCCGCTCCCGCCACGCCGACCGCCGCCGCCGCTTGGAGTACCTCTCGCCTGTGGAGTTCAGAGCCCATCCCGGAGGCCATATAGCAACCGCCACGCCATACTTCCAAACGCTCCAAGCACCTGAAATGACGGCGGCCCTCTGACTTGGGCTCGCGTAGCGGCTCTCAGATTGATAGTCCAACCCATCGTTCTGGAAGAAGGAGAGAGCCGATGTCGGGCCGTTTGGAGCTGGATCTTCGGGAGTTGCTGAGCTTCGAGCCAGGAGGAGGGCTCATCCACTTCGCGGGCCAGCGGGCGATGCTGATGGACCCGGTGGCGCTGGGGCTGCTGCGCAAGGAGCTCATCAGCACGCTGGGGATGACGGCGGTGCGAGGCATCTTCACCCGGCTGGGCTTCGCGCACGGCTGGCGGATGGCCGAGACGATGAAGACGGCCCTGCCCTGGCCGGATGAGAGTGCGTGGCGCCGAGCGGGCGGCCGGCTGCATACCTTGCAGGGACAGGTGCTCTTCGAGCCCGTCGAGCGCCGCCCCGAGGATGGGCCCGCGCCATTCGCGGAGGCGTACTGGCGCGACTCCTACGAGGCCGAGCAGCACCTGCTCCACCTGGGGCGGGCGGATCAACCGGTGTGCTGGAGCCTCACGGGCTTCGCCAGCGGGTACATGAGCTACTGCAACGGCAAGCCCATCTACTGCCTGGAGACGCGGTGCGTGGGCCAGGGAGACGCCGTCTGCCAGATCGTCGGCAAGTCCGCCGAGGAGTGGGGCACCGAGTGCGTGGAGGCGCTGCGCTTCTACGAGACGCAGTGCATGGAGGGCGTGCTGGGGCAGGTGACGGAGGCGCTCAAGCAGGCCGAGCAGCAGCTCCGAGCGCGGCGCCGGACGCTGGCGCGGGTGGTGGGAGAGGCGGAGGACGCGTCCGGGCTGGTGGCGCGCACGGAGGAGATGAAGCGGGTGCTGGGACTGGGGCGCCGCGCGGCGAAGGTGGACAGCACCGTGCTGATTACGGGCGAGAGCGGCGTGGGCAAGGAGCGCATCGCCCGGCTGATCCACGACGAGTCGGGCCGGGCGCACAAGGCCTTCGTGGCGGTCAACTGCGCGGCCGTCACCGAGAGCCTGCTGGAGAGCGAGCTGTTCGGCCACGCCAAGGGAGCCTTCACGGGGGCCACGAGTGACCGGCCGGGCCTGTTCGAGGCGGCCAGCGGCGGCACGCTCTTCCTGGACGAGGTGGGCGAGGTGCCGCCGTCGATGCAGGCCAAGCTCCTGCGCGTGCTGCAGGAGAAGGAGGTGCGGCGGGTGGGCGAGAACCAGAGCCGCAAGGTGGACGTGCGCGTGGTGGCGGCCACCAACCGCCACCTGCTGGAGGAGGTGAACGCGGGGCGCTTCCGGCAGGACCTCTACTATCGGCTGCGGGTCATCGAGCTGAAGATTCCGCCCCTGCGCGAGCGGCGCGAGGACATCCTGCCCCTGGCGCGGCTGCTGCTCTCGGAGGCGTCGGAGCGACTGGGGCGCAAGGTGTCCGCCTTCTCACCGGAGGCGGCGGATCAACTCCTGCGCTACGGATGGCCGGGCAACGTGCGCGAGCTGTCCAACGCCATCGAGCGCGCGGTGGCGCTGTGCGAGGGCGCGCGGGTGGAGCGGGACGACCTGCCCGAGGAGGTGCGCGAGGCACCGCCGAGCTTCCTGCCGGGCGCCACGCCGCGGACGCTGGAGGACATGGAGCGCGAGTACATCCTCGCGGTGCTGGCGCGCAACGAGGGCAACCGCTCGCGCACGGCGGAGCAACTGGACATCGGGCTGGCCACGCTCTACCGCAAGCTCAAGCAGTACGGGCAGCTGGACGCGCCGAACTGATCAGTTGAGGTACTGGTCGTCCGAGCGGTTCGACGAGACGACGCGCAGGTTGCGAGAGCGGTTGCGCAGCTGGCGCTGCAGCCGCCAGTGCTGCAGGTGCAGCCACAGCCGCCGCGGGCTGCCTCCGCGCACGTAACCGAAGGCGATGACCAGGCCGAACAGGTCCGGCAGCTGGGCGGCCCAGCCCACCTGCAGCGTGCGCAGCAGCACGAAGCCCGCGCCGATGAGGGCCAGCATGTTGCCCGACAGCGGGATGCCCCAGAAGTTCGCCTGCCCCCGGCCGATGACCAGGCCGTAGGTCACCCAGAGGATGGAGGCCATCACGGTGCCGCCCGTGAACGCCGGAGCCACCGGCGTGACGAGGTCCACCAGCACGGTGAGCACCCCCGCCAGGGCGGTGCCGCCCACCGCGATGAGCAGCAACCGCTTCGCGCCCCAGGTGCTCTCCAGGAAGCCGCCGATGGAATAGATGATGAGCGCGCCGAAGATGATGCCCAGGGCATCCGCCTCGATGAAGGCGTAGGTCAGCGGCTGCCAGAGGAAGAAGCGCTGCACGGCATCGGGTACCAGCAGCAGGAGCGGCCCTCCTCCGCTCTTGGTCGCCAGGAACAGGACCGAACCCGCCACCAACCCGAGCGTGAGCTTGGCTGCCATGGACTGAATGCTGGGGAAGCCAAAGCCGCCGCCCCTGCCGCCGAAACTCCGCATCGGTCGCATCCTCACTCCTCCGTGCTCGAACGCCGAGCCGTCCAAAGGTGGTGGAAGGAGCGCCAGTTCGCAACCACTTCGTCATCTGTTGGTCGCATCAAAACGATGAAGGGCGCCCATCCCCGCCTGGGGAGAGCGCCCTTCCAGTATCGCCCGCCCAACAGGCGAGCGACGGACTCAGGTCTTGAAGCGGTAGAACAGCGTGATGGTCAGGCAGTGGAACTCTTTGTCCGACGACTGCGTGACGACCTTGTCCACCACGTCAACGTTGGTGTTCTCCTTGAGCCACTTGGTGATGTTCTCCCCCATGTTCTCGCGGTCGCGCGCGAGTGTGGTGGAGAACACCTTCACTCCAGTGAAGCTGATAACGCCCATTCCGACCCTCGTCTAAACCAGAGATTCCGCACGTTTACCCCGAGTCCGGACGCCCATCAAGAAACGGCGCCGAATTCCGGCTTTTGGACGACGCTTTTCAGCGGGTTGCGCGGCGCGCCTGGCAGGTCATCTCGTCCTTGCAGGCGGGGCCGATGCCATCCGGGTGTGCGTGGAAGGGCGTCTTGTCGCTCTCCTCTACCCCGCACAGCACACACTTGCGCTTGCGGTTGCGGCGCTCGGCCCTGCGCTGCTCGGCGATTTCCTTGGCCCGCTCGCGGGCCGTCTTCGCGTCCACCTCGTTGCTCATCTCACATCCCGTTTGAAAAGCGGTGCCTGCTCAGAGCGCCTCGACCAGGACCGCGATCCCCTGGCCACCGCCGATGCACGCCGAACCGATACCATAGCGGGCACCCCGGCGCTTCAGTTCGTAAATGAGGCTCATGGTGATGCGCGCGCCCGAGGCCCCCAGCGGGTGGCCCACGGCGATGGCCCCGCCGTTGACGTTGGTGTGCTCGCGTGGCAGCCCCAGCTCCTTCTCCACCGCGAGGTACTGCGGGGCGAAGGCCTCGTTCACCTCGAAGAGCTCCACGTCGCTCAGCTTGCACTCGGCGCGCTCCAGGAGCCGCCGGATGGCGGGCGCCGGGCCGATGCCCATCACCTTTGGATCACACCCGGAGATGCCCCAGTTGATGAGCCGGGCCAGCGGCTTGAGCCCGTGCTTGTCGGCGTAGGAGCGCGTGGCCATGACCATGGAGCCGGCGCCATCGCAGATGCCGCTGGCGGCGCCCGCGTGGACCACGCCGTCCTTCTTGAAGACCTTGGGCAGCTTCTTGAGCCCCTCCACCGTGGTGTCCGGGCGGTTGTGCTCGTCACGCGCGAACACCGTCTCGCCCTTCTTCCCCTTGAGGGTGACGGGAGAGATTTCATCCTGCAGGCGCCCGGCCTCCTGAGCCGCGGCGAAGCGCTTCTGCGTGAGCACGGCGTACGCGTCCACCTCGTCCTGCGTGAGCTGGTAGTCGACCGCGAGCTGCTCGGCCGTGAGCGCCATGGCCTGGCCGGTGTAGCTGTCGGTCAGCGCGCTCCACAGCATGTCCTCCATGCCGCCCTTGCCCAGGGGGATGCCCCAGCGCGCGCCGCGGATGACGTGGGGCGCCTGGCTCATGGACTCGGTGCCGCCGGCCAGCACGCACGCGGCCTGCTCGGTGAGCATCATCTCCGCGGCGGTAACGAAGGCCTGGAAGCCCGAGCCGCACAGCCGGTTGACGCCCAGTGCGGGCACCGGCACCGGTACGCCCGTGCGCAGCCCCACGTGCCGAGGCAGATAGATGGCGTCGGCGCTCGTCTGCACCACGTTGCCGTACACCACGTGCTGGATCTGCTCGGGGGACACCTTCGCCTGGGCGAGGGCCGCCTTGGCCGACTCCACCGCCAGCTCCGTGGCGCTCAGGTCCTTCAGGGCGCCGCCATACGTGCCGAACGGGGTGCGCTTGCCGGACAGGAAATAGATCTCTTCGCTCTTGGATACGCTCTTCATGGGGGCTGACGCTCCAGGACGGGGCTCGGGCTTCCTTACCTACTCACAAGAAGCGCGCGGTGCACGCATGACGTGAACGGCGCTTCACCTTCTCAGTGAGGACGCCCGCCCAGAAAGGCGCTGGCGACGATGGCAAGCGCTGCCACCGTCCACAACAGCCCGGGCAGGTTCTGCCTCCGGATCTCCTTCTGGCCGAGCCCTCGGTACCATGAACGCCCGGCCTCCACCCGGCCTTCCCAGGTGAACTCTCCACTGGGAGTCAGCCCCTCCAGGCGCTTGAGGTGGGCGCGCAGCAGCCGGTCCGCCGAGGCATCCTCCAGGCTCCCGGAGCGGTAGCGCCCGGGCAGCTCGAGCGCCGGGCGGCGATAGCCCGAGGTGATGACGAAGCCCTCGGGCGAGAGCGGCGTGAGCAGGTAGAGGCGCGGCGCTCCATCCGGAGACAGGTGGAGCGTGGCGAAGACGCGCTCGGCGGGGTGCGCGAAGTCATAGGAGCGGGTGGCGCGTCGCAAGCGGGGCTTCTCCTCATGGCTGCCGAGCGGCACGAAGCCCACGGCCTTCAGCTCGTGAGCCAGCGGGAAGAGCTCCTCGGGCAAGTCCATCTGGTCGGCGGGGGCCTCGGCCTCCACGCGCACGCTGGCCGGAAAGAGGAAGAGCACGGCGCGCCAGAGGTTGAGGGACACCAGTGTCACGGCGAGTCCGAGTCCCGCGAGCACGGTGGCCAGTTCGACGAAGACGTTCATGGGCCCAGGAGCCTACCCCTGCTGCAAATCGCGCGGAGGCAATGTATGACCAGGGACCACGAGGTACGCCATGAGCCCCGACCCGTCCTCTCCTCCCGTCTCTCGCGTCCTTCGCAAGGACGAGCTGGAGCTGCGCGCCTCCTCCGAGGAGCTGGAGGTACACATCTGGGACTACCACGCCGCTCCGGTCCACCTCTCGCTCGAGGAGCTCGAAGAGCTTGGCCTGATGGCGACTCCAGAGCGAGAGGAGAGCGCCGTGAGCCAGGTGGCGCCCTGGCGCCGGGCGATGCGGGAGGGCCGGCGAGACATGACCACCCCCCGGCTGAGCGAAGAGGCCAGCGCGCGAGCCCTGCATGTCGGAGGGGTGGCCTGGCTGCCCGTGGCCGAGGGCTTGGACGTTTATGTCGTCAGCTATCACACCGGGCCGGTGCGGCTGGGGTTGGCGCACCTGGCGCGGCTCGGCCTGCGGTACCGGAACGCCTGAAGCCCGCGCGGCCTACGCCGTCGTGCGCAGCCCCAGCTGTCGCATCACATCGCCGCGCAAGGTGGTGACGCGGCCCAGCAGGCCGGGGGCGCTGGCGGCGAGGAACGCCTTCTCCGCCGCATCCAGGGCCTGGGAGGCCTCCAGCGGCTCGCACGCGAGCCACAGCTCCGCCAGGGCCAGGTTCACCAGCCCCACCTGCAGCACGTTGCGCGACTCCTGGGCGACCACCAGCGCTCGCTTCAGGTGGGCGATGCCCTCCTCGGTGGGCACGAGCGGCGCCAGCGCGCGGCGGGCGAGGATCTCGTCGAAGGGGTTCTCCAGCTCCGAGTCCAGCGCGCGCGCCAGGGCCACCTCCGCGGCCTCGCGCGCGGCGGCCTCGCGCCCCTGGGCCCGCTCGAAGCGCGACTGGTAGACGCGCAGCAGCGTCTCCATGCGGAACTCGCCGGTACGCGCCAGGGCCAGGGCCTGGGGCAGCGACTCGCGAGCGGCGCGCACGTCATCGCAGAGCACGTCCCGGCAGGCGCCGTACACCTGGACATAGAGCTGCAGCCACCGGTCCCCGGGCAGCAGCTTGACCAGGGACTGGCCCCGGGCGAGCACGGCGTCCACCAGCTCGAGCTCGCCGCGCTCCAGGTAATAAGGAGGCGTGTAGATGGCGAGGTTGCGCTCGGGCAGGCGCGGGTTGCCCAGGCGGCGGATCAGCTCCAGCTTCTCGGCGAGCACCGGGGCCAGCGCGGCACCATCGCCCGTGAAGGCGGCGCGGACGATCTGCGAAAACAGGTGGTACACGCGCACGTCGGTGAAGCCGTACACCTCGGCCACCTCGAACCCGTCGCGCATGGCGTCTTCATCGAGCGGCTCGCCGCGCAGGGCGCGGTTCATGTTGAGGAAGTAGGCGCCCATGCCCAGCGCCCACGCCAGGCGGGGAGACAGCCGGCCCACCGCGTCCCGGAAGGAGCGCAGCCGCTCCACCTGCTCGCGCTGGGCCTTGAGCACGCCGGCGAAGTTGCCCGTGTGCGCGCTGGCCGCCGCCCGGGCGATGAGCACGGCGGCCCGGAAGGGCGAGTCCACCGGGTGCTCGGCCTCCACGCGCTCCAGCAGCGCCTGGAAGTCCTCGGTGCGGCCCATGATGGCCATGGCGGTGCTCTGGAGGATCTGCAGCTCGGCCTTCTTCCAGAAGACCTCCACGGGCGGCATGCGCTCGGACAGGGGGATGTGCCGGAAGACCTGGCGCAGCAGCTTGGTCCGCTCCAGCCCCGTGGCGGTGCGCGCCGCGTCGAGCTGCTCCAGGGCCTCCTGGCGGCCGGCGGCCAGATCCACCGTGTCCGCCCAGTGCGCGAAGAGCTTCTCGGCGTACTCCAGCGTGGTGGGCGGATCGCTCGTGTAGCCCACCTCGATGAGCGTGGCCCAGATGCGAACGGTCTGGTCGATGCGCTCGGGCGTGCGGGGCTCCAGCTCCAGGAGCTGCGCGGCCTCCTTCAAGAGGAGCGTGGCGTCCAGCATCGCCTGGGCCTCGATGGCGGCCTGGCCCGCGCGCATCAGCGGCTCGATGGCGCGGCGCGGCTGGGTGGAGCGAGCGAAGTGATAGCCCACCACGCGGTCGGCGGCCGGGTTGTCGCGCCCCATCGACTGCAGCACCTCGGCGACGCGGCCGTGGTAGGCCCGGCGCGCCTCCTCGGGCGTGCTCTCGTAGATGGCCTGGTGCACGGTGTCGTGCGTGAAGACGTAGCGGCCCTCGGAGAGCTGGAGGAACTGCCGGGCGACGATGTCATCGAGCGCCTGGAACAGGTCGACCTCGAGCATGCCCGCCAGGGCGCGCACCATGGGCAAGCCCAGCGCGCGTCCCGCGGGAGCCAGCCGCCGCAGCAGCGCCACGCGGTCCGAGGGCACCGCCGAGAGCCGCGCCAGGATGGCCCCCTCGATGGTCGCCGGCAGGGCGCGGGTGGCCAGGTCCCCATCCGCCATCCACCGGCCGCCCACGCGGCGCAGCGCGCCCTGCTCCACCAGCGCGCGCAGACACTCGGTGGCGAAGAAGGCATTGCCTCCGGTGATGGTGTGCAGCCGCTCCACGAAGCCGGTGGGTACCTGGAGGCCGCGCAGCGCCAGCGCCACCAGCTTCTCCACGTGCTCGGCCGTCAGCGGCGCCAGGTCCATGCGCACCGTGAGGCCCTCATCCACCGTCTGGAAGGCCAGGCTCAGGCGGCTGAGGGCATCGGGGCGGAACGAGCCCACCACCAACCCGCGCGTGCGGTGGAGCGCGCGGATGATGACGTTGAGCATCTCCAGGGTGGCGGAGTCCGCCCACTGGAGGTCCTCGAAGCACAGGACGAAGGCCTGGCGCTTGGAGAGGGCCTGGAGCCACTCGGTGAGCGCGCCGAAGACGGCGATCTTCTCCGCGCCCGTGTCCTTGAAGGCCGGGGCGGGCACGGTGGCGAGCGCGGGCAGAACGCGGCCCAGCAGCGGCCCCAGCCGCTCGGTCAGCTCCGCGGGAGTCAGGGGCACCAGGCAGCGCAAGGCCTGGGAGATGGGAGCCAGCGGCGCCAGTCCCTCCACGCGGCACTGGCCCAGGCCGAAGGGCATCTCCGCCAGCTTGGCCTGCAGCTCGAACTCCTGGAGTAGCCGCGACTTGCCCACGCCCGCGGGAGCGCCGATGAGGATGGCGCGCGACTGGCCCCAGTCGGCCTCCGCCAGCGAGTTCATGAGCTGCTCCAGCTCCGCCTCGCGGCCTACGACTTCGGGCACGTGCAGGTAGCTGGCGCGAACCGAGAGCGGCTCCTCGGGCAGGGGCTCTCCGCTGGCGCGACAGAGCGCCTCCAGGAGCTGGCCGGCGTCCTGGAAGCGCTTCTGCGGATCCTTGGCCAGCAGCACGAGGATGATCTCCTCCAGCGCCGGCTCCACGGGGCAGAGGGAGGAGGGCCGAGGCGGTGGCCGGGTGAGGTGATCCGCCAGTAGGGCCGCGGGGCTCTGGCGCTTGAAGGGCAGCCTTCGCGTGGCCAGGTAGTACGCGGTGACACCCAGCGAGTACAGGTCCGCGCGCCCGTCGATGCTGGCGCCGCGCTGCCACTCGGGGGCCATGTACTCGAGGGTGCCCTTGAGCTTGCCAGGGCTCGGGGTGCCGAGCTGGTGCATGACCCCGAAGTCCATCAGCTTCACCGTGCCGTCATCGGTGATGCGGACGTTGCTGGCCTTGATGTCACAGTGGACGTACAGGCGCGCGTGGATGAAGGCGAGCACCTGCGCCATCTGGATCAGGATGCGATAGATGGTGCGCGCATCCAGCGGCTGCTCACGCGTGAGGGTGCTGAGGTCCCTTCCGCTGACCACCTCCATGGTGATGAAGCGGTTGCCCGACTCGGTCATGCCGCAGTCGAAGACGCGCAGGGTGCCGGGGTGCTGCAGCTTGGTCATCGCGAAGAACTCGTGCCGGAACATCAGCACCAGCTCCTCCACCTTGGCCGGGCTCAGACCCTCGGGGACCTGCATCTCCTTGAGGGCCACCTGACGCAGCTCCTGGAGGTCCTCCGCCAGCCAGATGCGCCCCATGCCGCCCTCGCCCAGCACCCGCTCGATGCGGTAGCGGCCCTTGACCAGGGTGCCGGGCTCGAGCAGCGAGCGGCGCTCCCCGGTCCTCAGGCTCGGCATGGTGATGGGGGTGCGGGTTCGCTCCTCCAGGGCCGTCGACGGTCGGCTGCTCTCGTCGAGGACTGAAGTCTTGTCTTCGTCGCTCATCGGAGAGTGTGGGGGGAGAAGGCTCACGGATCGAACCGGCGCGGGAGAGATATCACCTTTCGATGTAACCTCCGCATTCTGAGCATACCGCTTTTCCAGATCCAGCCCTACCCGGTGTGTAGGGTTAACAGGAGAAGCGGTCGTGAGCTCCGCGGGGTGGCCCCAGTCCCCTGCGGCTCCCTCGGTTTCACACCGAGCAGACAAGCCCTCAACCATCCTGATGGGTCGGGCATGAGCCAGGGCGCGGTGCGTCATATCGGGCGCCTGTCACCCGATATGTCTCACGAAAGTCGCACCGTCTCACGGCGTGGACTCCCCGTCCGGATTCGTGGACTCCCCGTCTCGGGCTGAGGAGGTCCTGTCACGTCCAAGTCCTTGAAAGCACAGACAGGGCTCGGTCGCGGGGCGAGCGGACCGGCGGATGCATTGCGCGCCGGCTGCTTCGACTGACCGCACCGAGAGAACCGATGCCTAGCCGCCAAGAAGGATGGAAGTGGATCCGCCCCGTGATGCTCGCGTGGGTGCTCGTCTTCACCGTGCTGCCTGGAGTGGGCCATGCCAGTGGGGACATCGTCGTCATCGCCCACGATGGCACCCCATACAGCGGAGGGAGCGATAACGCCTCGTGGTACCTGCCTCGCCAGCGCGTCGCGAATCATTTCTATGCGACGCACGGCGACGAATACGACTTCCTGGTGGTGCTGCCGACGTTCTTCAGCTCGCTCGGAGAGGATGCGGCGGGCCTGTATACGCTGGTCCGCAATGACGTGAGCGGCATCGGCAAGCCGCTCTACAACAGCAGCGCCGCCTTCGGCAGTGCGGGGCGCCTCAAGGGCTACATCGACCTGCGGTCGCTGATGTCCGGGGTGCCTTCCTCGCCGGAGACCGAGGCCATCGTGCTGGCCCACGAGGTAGCCCACCAGTGGTCGGGCCAGGTCGGCTACCGGGAGACGACCTCCAGCCAACGCAGCGAGGAGCTGCTGGGCCGGGATGGGGCGCACTGGAGCTTCTTCCTCGACTCACAAGCCTCGGTGCTCTACGGCTCGGACTGGGAGGCGCGAGGCCCGGGGAGCTTCGAGTCCATCGGCGCGCGGCGTCGCCTCTCGGAGTTGGATCTGTACCTCATGGGCTTCCTGAGCCCCTGGGAGGTCGGGCCGCTGACCCTGCTCTCGCCAGCGCCTGGAGAGAGCCATACCGCGCAGGACATTCCTCCGCCGGATGGCACCCGGGTCTCCGTCACCTCGCGGCAGTTGAGCCTGGAGGGCATCATCCGCGCCGAGGGCGCACGGTGGCCGGACAGCGCGGGTTCCCAGAAGCAGTTCCGGGCGGCCTTCATCTTGCTGACCGCTCCGGGGCAGTCCGCGACGCCCGCACAGCGGACCTTCGCTGAGTCGCTGCGACGCTCCTTCGAGAACCACTTCTTCTTCCTCACGCGAGGGCGGGGCCTGTTCGAGACGGATCTTGTCGAGCGGCCGCCCGCGCCGGTGGCGGAGGCCCCCAGCGTGCAGCTTGGCGTCTCCTATCTGCTGTCCCGGCAGCGGGCCGAGGGGGACTGGGCGACCCGACCGGAGGCCTCGCTGCGAGAGACGCAGCAGGCGCTCGACGCGCTCCGCCTGTTCCTCTCCAACCCGGGCGTACCGGCCTCCGTGGATCGGGCGTGGAACCACCTGGAAACGCGCCAGCCCGTGGATGTGGATGGCCTGGCGCGGCTGTCTCTGTCGATGCGGGGAGAGAGCCCGACGACGCTGGCGCGCCTGAATGCGTACCGCCAGAACTCGGGGAGCGTGGGACTGTCTCCCGGCTACCGCTCGACCCTGCTCGACACGGCGTTGTTGGGGCTGGCGCTGACGCAGGCCTCCCTCGCGCCGGACCCAACGCCCGAGGTGACGGCCTTCCTGCTCGAGCAGCAGAACGCGGACGGCGGCTGGCCCGCGCTGCCGGGAGGCCCCAGCCGGTTCGAGCCCACGGCCCTGGTGCTGGAATACCTGGCGCGGATTCCACGGACGCCGGCCATCACCGCCGCGGCGCAGGAGGCGTTCGCGTTCTTCCGCCAGCACCGTGACTCGCGGGGCTTCTTCGTGGAGGCGGGTACGCGGGTGGCCACCACGGGGTGGGCGCTCATGTCGCTGGCCACGTGGCGGCAGCTCACTGCCGAGGAGGCCTCGCGCGCCACGAGCGCCCTGCTCTCCCGGCAGCGGCCGGATGGGAGCTGGGAGGGCTCGGTGGTGGACACGGCGCTGGCGCTCAGGGCGCTGCGCATCGCGCTGACGCCCAACCTGACGCTGTCGCCGGGGAGCATCCACCTCTCGGCCACACAGGTGACCGCGGGAGAGACGGTCCTCGCCACGGTGCAGCTCTCCAACACCGGGCACGCGGAGGCCCAGAACGTCCTCGTCCAGGGCTTCGACTCGTTCGGCAGACCGCTGGGCACCGGCGTGCGGGTGGCCTCCCTCGCAGGCGGCGCCACCACCTCGGTGGTGCTGGCCTTCGACACGCGCGACTCCGGAGGCTCGACGCAGGTGTTCCTGGTAGCGGATCCGGCGGGCACCCTCGATGAAGGACAGGAGGATGACAACCGGGCCGCGGTGCCCCTCCTGGTCGCGGAGGCACCGCTGGCGCCGGACCTGTTCGTCCACTCGGGCGGCGTCACGCTGTCGCCGTCCAGCATCAACCGGCTGCCGTCGCAGGTGGTGGTGACGGCGCGAGTGGGCAACCTGGGCAGGACCGACGCTGCCGCCGTGGAGGTCGTCGTCCGGATGGGAGCGCAGGTGCTGGCCACCTCGCAGCTGACACTGGAGGCGCAGTCGAGCCAGCTGGCGAGCTGGACCGTCCAGGTCTCCGCCCTGCAGGACGCTGGTCGCATCACTGTGGAGGTGGATCCGAGCAACGTGGTGCAGGAGCCGATCGAGACCAACAACGCACAGTCGCTGCGACTCGGGGTGTCGCCGGGAGTGGACCTGCGAGTCGTCCGCGTGACGGCGCCAGCAACGGTGGACCAAGGTCGGGATGCCATCGTCCAGTACGAGCTGGTCAACGGAGGAACCGCCGAGGGAGTCATCGCCGGCAGCCTGGAGATCACCTCCGAAAGTGGGGCCCTCCTCGGGACGGTGGTGCTGCCCTCGCGGTCCGTGAGCGCGGGAGGCACCATCACGGGCCAGCTCGTCTGGCGCGCGAATGTCGTGGGCTCGCTGCGCGCCACGCTGCGCGCGCAGCACCCGGGTGACCTGGACCGGAGCAACGACACGGGCTCCACGACATTCGAGGTGCAGCCCTCATCGCTGGCCAACCTGGTGGCGGCGATCGGCACCCTGTCCATCACCCCCGAGCCGCCCCAGGAGACGAAGCCGGCCACCGTCTCGGTGACGGTCCGCAACAGCGGCCAGGGCCAGGCCCAGAACTTCACCGTGGACTTCTACCTCGGTGTACCCGAGTCGGGTGGCACGCGGTTCCACCGTGAGCAGGTGGCGACGCTGGCGCCTGGAGCCACGCTGCAGCTGAGCGGGACACTCACCCTGCCCCAGGAGGCTCCGGAGACGGTCTACGTCATCCTGGATGGAGAGCAGTCGGTCTCCGAGTTCGATGAGGAGGACAACCGGACCTTCCTCTCCATCTCGCCCGCGGCCATCGCGGATCTGGTGGTGTCGGCGGCGGACATCCGGCCGAGTCCCATCTTCCCGCGAGAGAACACCTCCGTGCCGGTAACGGTGTCAGTGATGAACGCGGGCGGCCAGCGCGCGGAGGGCGTCTCCGTGGAGTTGCTGCGAGTGGGAACCAACGGGAGCGAGGAGCTCATCGGCCAGACGGTCATCGCCGCCATCGAGCCAGGGCAGCGAGGCGAGCCCATCCTCTCCTGGAGCACCACGGGCCTGCGGGGTGCGCAGCGACTGGTCGCGCGGGTGAACGGCCAGGGAACCGTGCCCGAGCAGCGCGCGGACAACAACCGGGCCGAGCGACAGATCTCGGTCCAGGACGCGGCGCTCGCCCTCTCGGAGCTCTATTTCTCCCCCAACGGGGACGGCGTCCGGGACGTGACCGACATCTCCTACCGCCTCGCGACGGAGGCAGCCGTGGAGGCGCGCATCGAGGATGCCCAGGGGCGTACGGTCCAGCTGCTGACGGCGCCTTCGGCGATCGCATCGAGCCTTTCGTGGGATGGCCGCTCCACAGCGGGGCGCATCGTCCCAGATGGCACCTATCGCATCCATGTACGGACTCTGGCGCCTTCTCCCGAGCTGCTGCTGGGCACCTTGGAAGCTGTGGTGGATACCAACCGGACGCCGCTGGACACCTCCGAGCCCTCTGCGCTCGAGGTGGAGAGCCTGGAAGGCACCGCGAGCGCGGACATGCTCTTTGGCCCGGCGGGCGCCATGCCGGACGAGAGTGGCGTGGTGTTTCGGGGGCGCGAGCCCGGCAAGAGCGGGTGCGGGCTGTACCACCAGTCCCTCGGCGGGGCACCGGCCAGGCGCCTCACGCCCGATGCGTGGCCGTGTGACGCCTACTCCCCTGGCTCGGGTGGCATGGCCGTCAGTCCGAACGCGCGCTGGATCGCCTTCCATGGCCGGACGACCTGCGCATCGACTGAGAGCACCTGCGGCACCCTGGAGCTCTTGTCGACCCCAGAGCGCCAGCTCCGCAGGCTCGTGCTCGATGAGGAGTCTCCGCGGAGGGCCATCCTCTTCGCGGTTGCTCCTGTCTTCAGCGCGGAGGCTTCGCGGGTGTTCTTCGCGACCCTCGATGAATCCCTGGACGTCACCGAGTTTCGCATCGAGGAGATCCGCGTTGATGGGACCCAGCGGCGCATCCTGGCACGAAGCAGCCATGAACCCGTCGAGCTGAGCCTGTCTCCTGATGGAAGCCAGCTCGCGCTCCTCGATTCGACGGGAGCCGTCTCCCTCCTGGCCCTCTCGGACGAGAGCCGACGCGCGGTCCTCACGGCCGGTACCATCGCCAAGGGCATCACCCCGAGCGGAACCCCCACTGGAGCCGGAACCAGCGAGGATCTTCGCCACGGCTGGACGACTTCCGGAGAGGCGCTCATCTATCCGACCCTGGGCTGGCTGCAGTATGCGCCACCGGGCTCGGACTCTATCTACGTCACCGTCGATCCCCGGCTGGAGCACAAGGACCTGGTGACGGGAGAGGTTCGCAGACTCTTCACGGGGCCTCCGGGCTCATGGGACTTCGAGGAGAATCAAGCCGCCCTCGCGGTCCATCCCGTCAGCGGCGGCACGGTGTTCCGTTACAAGCCCCTGCTGAGCATGAATCCTCAGCTCTGGACGGTCTCGCCGATGGGCACGGCACGCATGCTTCACCCCTACGACGTGCGCGGAATGCGCTGGTCGCCCGGAGGCAGCTTCCTGTTCGGCTTCAGGGATGCGGAATCGAGCGGTGGGCTTTCGCTGAGCGCGGTCACCACCCGGGACAACCTCTCCGTGCGGCTGACGGCGACCCGAACACCCGGAGCACCGAGCATCACCTTCCAGGGAACGGCGACGGACCGGAACTTCGAGGAGTGGCAGATCAGCGTGCGCGCCTACGCCTCCTCGGAGCCCTTCGTCGTCATTGCCCGCTCCACCACGCCCGTGGCGGCGGGGCAGTTGGCGGAGTGGATTCCGCCGCAGCCTGGCATGTACGAGGCGCAGCTTCTGGCCAGGGACCGCGCGGGCAATGTCCGCACGAGGACGACGGTCTTCGGCTACAGCCTGAGCCCTGCCGTGGCCAACGTGTCGCGGACGCCGGAGCTCTTCTCTCCCAATGGCGATGGTGTCCTCGACAAGGTCGAGATCCACTACACGGCCACGCGGGCCACCCTCGTGGACTTCCAGATCCTCGATGCTCGCAACCAGGTAGTCCGGCAGCACGCGCTGCAGCACGAGCAGCCGGGAAACTTCCACGTGAGCTGGGATGGACGCGACGCCAGTGGGGTGAGTGTCCCGGACGGTGAGTACACCGTGAGCCTCGATGGGACGCGCCTCTCGGTGGAGATCGACAATACGCCTCCCATGGCGATGCTGGCCCTCGACACGAGCGGCGTCGCGAACCTGCCCGCGCCCTATCGATACAGCGATGTCATGCCCGTGGACCTCGACCCTCGTGCGTCCACGGATGAGGGCGCGCGGACGAACACACCGGTGCGCATCGTGGTGGCGGGCACCTCCCTGAAGGTTCAGGACGCGCACCTGCAGGAGTGGGCACTCGAAGTCTCTTCCCCCGAGGATCCTTCCCTGGGACGGACCCTCCTCACGGGGATGCAGGCCGTCGACGAGACGCGCAACCTCGCAGTGGAATCCCTGCGCGGCACCTTCCGCCTCAGGGTCAAGGATCGGGCCGGAAACAAGGCCCTTACGACGCCCGTTCACCTCGATGACCGGCTGTTCATCACGCTCGTAGGTGCTCCGGAACAGATCCACCTGAGCTGGCTGCTGCCTGGCCAGGTGATGCCTCGCGTGCGACCGTTCACCCTCGCCCGGATGAATGTGGCGGGAATCACCGTCCTGCCAAGGCTGCCCGGTGGGCGCTATGCCTTGGGCCTCAACACCACCCGTGGCGCGCACCTGGTGTCCTTCTCGGTCGCCTACCGCACGGGAACGGCGCCGTGGATCATCATCGATACCCAGAACGTGACAGCGCTGGGCGAGGCGATGGTCGTATGGGATGCGCGTTCCGCGGGGACTCCCTCCGAGTTCGAGCTTCGGGCCGTCGATTCGGAGGGCAGGCTCTTCAGCACCCCATTCACCTTCTCGGGCCCCGAAGACACGCAGCGCACGCGCTTTGCGTGCGTGAAGACGCGGCACGGCGAGGCCACCGTGCTCTCCGCCTTCGTGGGAGACGCCCTCACGCGGGGAGCGGACCTCGCACCTGGCGCGAGCTGGCGCTTCACCTCGGTGGAGACGGGTCGGGTGACGAACTTCACCGCTGCGCCGGGCCGGCTCGTTCCCACGTCCGCGGGCCTTCAGGTGCTCCAGGATCTCCCCACGGCGAGCCTGAGTGGCTGCCGGTACGAGGTGGACTTTCTCGGCACTCACCAGAACGGACAGCCGCTCACGGATCGCGGCACGGTCGATCTCTGCAAGCTCCAACTCACCGCGAGCGACGACGGCATCGTCCTCACGGAGTCCTTCCGCCAGGCGCTTCGCTCGGTGGAGGTGTTCGTCGATGACACCGCACCAGGGGTGGTGGCGCGCTTCGGCCCCTTCGAGGGCACCTCGCCGCTGCACCCGATCGATCGCTCTCGATTCCCGACCGGTTCACGGCACACGCTCCGGGCGAAGACCACGCTCGCGGATGGGACACAGGTTCTCACTCAGGCAAACCTGGTGCCCGAGGACCCCAACCTGCTGGACCGGGGCTGCAACGACCAGGGCGAGCTCCAGCTCGCGCAGAGCACCCTGAGCCTCTCGATCCCCCAACGAGACGCGGATGCCAGCCTGTGCGGCATCCACACGCCAACGTACACGGCGAAGCTCACCGGCGGCGCGGGGAGCGGCCAGCACCTCCAGAGCCTCGGCGTGGAGATTGTGTCCGCCCAGGGCGAGGTCGTCTCGCGGCCCGCGGTGTCCGGCGTTCCCATGGGAGCCTCGGTGGTGAACACGTCATTCGCCATCGACGCCCAGACGTTGCCAGAGGGCTCCTATCGGGTCCGTGCCTCGGCCACCTGGTCCGACGGCTCGCTCACCCATACGGAGGCGCAGCCCCTCTTCATTGATCGGACTCCGGCCTACACCGTCGTGACACGCCCTGCGGCCACGGGACGCGTCTGTCCCGAGAGTCGCCGAGGGACAGATGGTGCGATCAAGAAGTATCTGGTCGTGGAGGGAGCCGTCGCGGATCGCCATCTGGAGTCGTACGAACTGCTCCTGCGTGAGGCTGGAGGAGAGCCCCAGCAGATCGCCAAGGCGAGCTTCAGTCCCGCCCAGCCAAGCTCCCGCCAGGGCGTGCTGGGAACGGTCGATGTGACCCACCGAGGCAGCAGCTTCGAGCTGCTGCTGGCAGCGCGTGACGTGAGCGGCTCATCCTGGTGTGCCGAGCCCCTCGCCGTGGAGGTGGCCACGCCCCCGACTTTCGGAACGCCCACCCTCTCCCCAGGGCTCTTCTCCCCGGATGCGGATGGTCGCTTCGACACGACAATGCTTCAGTTCACGCTCGATCAAGCTGCGTCCGTGACGGTCACTGCCCAGACCGCTGGAGGCCCGCTTCACACCATCCTCCAAAGCGCCCTACCTCAGGGGAGTGCATCGCTGGTCTGGAACGGACGCCAGGAAGGAGGCTCGCTGCTGGCCGATGGCACCTATTCGCTTCGGATCCGGGCGACGGGCGCCTGCGACATGACAGGTGAGGCCTCGGCCCTGGTCCGGCTGGACACACAGGAGCCGACCGCACGCATCGACTTCCCCGCCGAGGGGCAGGGCGTGGGCGCATCCTTCTCCGTGCTCGGTGAGGCGGCTGACGTGAACATGGCGCGCTACGAGCTGTCCATCGGCTCGGGGACAACGCCTACGCAGTACACCCCCATCGCTTCACGCATCGTCTCGGCCTCGGGTGTTCTTGGAGCCGTCTCCCTGGAGAGTCTGCCCCCGGGTGAGTACACGCTGCGGCTGGTGGTGGAGGACCTTGCCGGACACACGAAGGAGCTGCTGCGTCGGTTCCAGTACCAGCCAGCCTCCCTCTTGCGTGCGGCCAGCGTGCTTCCGAGCCTGATCTCCCCCGATGGAGATGGGGTACTGGAGACGGCAACACTCCACATCGCGCTGGCAGCGCCCGCGACCGTGAGTGCCGCGATCCTCGATGGCGCTGGCAATCCGGTGCGGGTGCTGGTGGAGCCCACCGCGCTGCCGGCCACGTCGCAGGGCCAGCTCCCCCTCAACCCGGCGGCGTTGGTCGGGCTCCCGACGGGGGTCTACGCGCTGCGCGTCTCGGCGAGCGCGGGCGCGGCGACGGATACCGCTCCTGCCGCGCTGGAGATCGATGTGGATGCTCCGCATCTCCTGCTGACCTCGCCATTGACGGGGAGTGTGCAGAGGGCCCGGCTCTCCATCGACGGTGCCATTCAAGACCCCTCCCTCGAGAGCTGGAGCCTGACGCATGTCGCTCCTGGAGAGAACGGCCCGGGCCAGGTGATCGCCAGCGGAAACTCAGCCGCCTCGGGAGTCCTGGCCGTGCGCGGTGAACTCCTCGAAGGGACACACCACCTCCTGCTCGAGGCCCATGACCGAGCGGGACACACCTCCGAGCAATCCGTGTCCTTCACCGTGGACACGACTCCTCCCCAAGCCGGGTTCCTCTCGCCGCTGGCCGGAGCGCTCCTGTCGGGTCGCGAGGGGCCTCTCGACATTCGCGGTCACGCCGAGGATGCCCGCCTGCGCCTGGTGCGCCTGGAGGCCACCACCGCCTCCGGGACGCAGACGCTCTTCTCGGGCCCGAGCATTCCTCCCGGAGGGCTGCTCCACTCGTGGGCCGTGGGCTACGACGAAGAGGGTCCGGTCGAGCTGCGCCTCGTGGCGAAGGACACCGCGGGCAACGAGACCGAGAGCCGAATCTCCATCACGCTCGACAGCACCCCGCCGGTCGCCTCCCTGGTTGAGCCTCGCGGAGGTACTCAGGGGCAAGGGCTCGTGTTCCGTGGCACGGCCATGGACGAGCACCTGTCCTCCTGGGAGCTGGAGCTCGGCCGAGGCACCCCAGGTGAAGTGAGCACATTCCAGCGGCTCACCCGCTCTACCCAGCCGCTCTCCTCGGGCGTGCTGGCAACGCTGGCCTCCGTGGGAGAGGGGTCCTACGTGGCGCGCCTCCACGTCCGCGACGCAGCCGGTAACGAGTCCACGGACGAGGCGGCGTTCACCGTCGACTCCATCGCTCCCGTGCCGGTGCCCACGCTGTCGGCAACGGTGGAGCGGCCCAACACGGTGACGCTCACCTGGGAGCCAAGTCCCTCCAGCGACGTCACGACGTACGAGTTGCTTCGGGCGATCGGCAGTGGCCCGGCCACGCTCATCGCGACGCTCGCCTCGGACACCCGGCTCTACCTGGACAGCGGGCTGTTGGATGGGCGCTACCGCTACTCGGTGCGGGCCCGTGACGCTGCTCAGAACGCCAGCCCTCTGTCTCCGGAAGCCTTGGTGGAGATCGACGCCACGCCTCCGATGGCGCTGTGGCTCTCCCCTACTCCCGGGGAGGCCGTGCGCGGAACGGTCGAACTCCAGGGCACGGCCTACAGCCTGGAGGACTTCCGCGAATACCGTGTTTCGATTGGCGCGGGCAACACGCCCGCGAGTTTCACCCTGCTCCACCGCTCGCTGCTGCCGGTGAGCACTGGGCGGCTAGGTGAGCTGGAGGTGATGCCACTGCCTCAGGGCTCCATCCAGACCTTGCGACTGGAGGCCGAGGACCTGATTGGCAACGTGAGCGAGGCCCGCGTCACCTTCACGGTCGACAACCTTCCGCCCACGGCGCCCGTGCTCCAGAGCGCGACGGTCGCGGGCTCGACCGTGCTCCTGGGGTGGCAGGGCAGCCCCGAGGAGGACGTGCTCGGCTATGTGCCCTTCCGAGATGGCATGCCCCTGGGGATTCCGGATGGCGCGAGCCCGCGGGACCTGCGTCCCTATGCGCTCTCCTCCATGAGCCGCAGCTACACGGACACCTCCGTCCCGGACGGGCGGCACGCCTACCACCTCGTGGCCATCGACCGTGCCGGCAACCTCAGCACGGCCTCGAACAGTCGACAGGTGACGCTCGAGACGCACCCACCCGTAGTGCGCCTCATCGAGCCTGCATCGCTCGAGCGGGTGCGCCATGACACGTGGCTGCTCGCCCAGGGGAGCGACCAGGACATCGCCTCGGTGCGATTCGAGGCCCGTGGTGTGCCGAGTGGAGCCTTCTCCCTGGTGGGCACTCCCGACACGCAGGCTCCGTATACGGCCCTCCTGCCGCTCTCGCAGTTCACCAGCCGAATCGTCGAGCTGCGCGCCGTTGCCAAGGACAGCGCGAACAAGGTCGACCCGGCTCCCAGCTCGATTCATGTGTTGAAGGAAGCGATGCCCTCGCAGCCGTCGATCACCGCGCTGGTCGATGGTGACCAGGTCGCGCTGTCCTGGACGGATGGAAACCCGACGGGCCTGCTCGCCGGCTTCGAGTTGTCCGAAGCGGGGGTGCCCGTAACGATTGCACCGGAGCGCTGGCCCGGTACGGCCTCCGCCACCTCGACGGCATCCGGTTCCCCGGCCGATGCGTATGACTCCGACCCCTTCGGGACCTCCTGGGAGCCTCAGTCCGTCTTCCCGCAGGCATGGACTCTGGAGTTGGACGAGCCCGTGCTGCTCCGTGGGCTCTCGCTGACTCAGGCAGCGAACGCTCAACTGAGGCTGGAAGCCCGACTCGATGGCATGTGGGTGACCCTCACTTCGCCAGTGTCCGCGACTGCCTTCCAGCCCCTGACCCACGCGCTGGAGCGTCCCATGGAGGTGGATGGCGTTCGAGTGACGTTCCTCTCTGTCATCAGCGGCGACCCGGCCTTGTACGACGTTCAGTTGGACGCGCTGCCGCTCGAGCACGGCACCACCACGCTACTCGCCTCTGTTCCCGAGGGGCGTCATACCTACAGCTTGCGTGCGATGGGCTTCGGAGGAACTCCTTCCGAAGCGTCCACGGTCTCGGTCCGGGTCTATGCCCCATGGCTGGAGGCCTCGGCGGACGCCACGCCCGAGAGCAGCATGATGCTCCAGGGCCGCGAGGTGCCCCCGTCCGCGCAGGTCCAACTCCTCGGTGAGAATGGCGTGGTCGCCACGACCACGGCGGACGCTCGGGGTCACTTCCTCTTCAACGCGCCGCTGGTGCTTGGAACCAATAGCTTCCAGGTTCTCGCCACGGACGGTGCAGGCAACCGCAGCCTCCCTTCCGAAACCGTGACGGTGGTGAGCGATCCGGCTCCGAGCGCCGCCCTGACGCTGGCACTCGATGCCGTCACCGGCTCGGATGTTTCGCTCTCCTTCACCGTAGCGGGAGAGTCGGCGGACGTCGTGGGCTATGTGCTCGTCCGGGAGAGTGCGACGGGCACGGTCGAGCTGCCGTCCGCACCAGCTGACGTTCGTGGCTTCGTCGATCGGGGGGTTCGCAATGGCGCGCACACGTACCGCGTCCATGCGTTCAACCCGAGCGGCTTCCGCGGTCCCGCCTCGAACGCCGTCTCGGTAACGGTGGACGTGGCGCCGCCGGCGGCCCCAGTGGAGGTGGCGGTCGAGCCGCTTCCCTCGGGAGGTGCCCTCGCGGTGAGCTGGGCTCCGGGAGATGCGCGCACCGTGGCCTATCGCGTGGAGCGTGCCATTGGCGCCGATGGCGCGTTCGAGGTCCTCGCTGGCTCCGAGCGCGTCATCACCTCACAGCTCGTGGACCTGTTCCTGAGCGACGACACCCTGTATCGCTACCGCATCATCGCATTCGATGCGCTCGGCAACCCAAGCAGTCCGTCGGCCATCGCCACGGGAGTGCCGGTGGACTCGACACCTCCGGCTGCGCCGCGCCTGACTCGTCCCACCGTGGCGGGCAAGCCCATCACCGTGGCAAGCCCGACGACGACTCTCGCGGGTCTCACGGAGCCTGGCACCCGCGTCACCCTGTTCCGCAACGACGAGTACTACGCGCAAGCTTCCGCGGGAGCCCTCCGCGTCGAAGGCTCCCTGTTGGAGCTGAGCCTCACGCCCGTGGGCTCTGGTTGGCCCTCGGAGGATGGCCGACGCGTGGCCTATCTCGTGGAATCCAGCCTCCCCGGCACGGAAGCGCTGGCAGTCGAGACCCGCTCGGGTGAGCTGCTCGGAACCTTCCGTGACGCATCGCTCCAATTCATCCGCGAGGTGACCTTCTCGCCGGATGGGCAGCGGCTGGTCCTCCAAACGTGGTCGGGGGTGACTTTTCTCGCGAGCCTGGACACGGGCGAGGTGCGCCAGTTGGCTCCTCTCGACCATGGCGCGGACGTCTCCGCCAGCTGGGCCCCGAACTCACATGAAGTGGCCTATGCGTCCAACCCGTCCGGGACACCCGCGATCGTCGTGGTGGATATCACCACGGGGAGCGAGCGGTGGCTGACGGGAGCGTCCGACGAACCTCTCATGGCTCCCCGCCATGCACCGGATGGCCAGTCGCTCTTTGCCCTCACGAGCAGTGGTTCGAGCATGCGGCTCCTGCGAATGGCTCCCATGTCCGAGGACTCCACGACCTTGTTCGAGGCGGCCTCCATCAACCCGCGCTACGCGATCTCCCCGGACTCGGAGCGCATCGCGCTCGTCGCCACCCGAGAGGGGCAGACGGATGTGTACCTCGTCTCGACTTCGACTGGGGCTTCGGTGCGGCTAACCCACGGGCCGGAGTCCGAGTTCATGCCAGCCTTCTCCCGGGATGGGCGACGGCTTGCATTCCGGCGTGGCGGTGACCTCGTCATTCACGAGGATGGCCGGGAGCAGCGCTTCGAGGGCCTCTCGGACCTCCAGTGGTCCTGGGACCACGAGGGCGCACTGCTGGCGTCCTCGACGGTCGGTCTCACACGCCTGGATTGGGGGGCCCGCTTCGAGTTCACAGGCGTGCGCCTGGAGCCGGGTGACACCCTGTTCTCCGCGACCGCCACGGACCCCGCGCAGCGTACGAGCTCCGCGGCGACTCCCATCCAGATCACCCTGGATGCGACCACCCTGCCGGATCTCGTCGCCGAAGTGCTGCTGCGTCCTGAAGTTCCCCGGGCGGGACAGCCGTTCGACGCTTTCGTGACCGTGCGAAACCAGGGAGGTGGCTCGGCACCCGCGACCACGCTCTCGGTGGCGGTCCTCTTGCCAGATGGGCGCTCCATGCCCCCGCAGCTGATCTCCCTGCCGACCCTTCCGGCGGGAGGAATGACCACGGCGGTCGTTGCCCTGTCACATCCGGAGCTCTCCGGCCCTCTGGTCCTGGAGGCGATCGTCGATCCTCAGCAGCAAGTGGACGACGCGGTGCGCGACAACAACCGGGTCCACCATCCGTTCTCCCTCGCGCTCGATGACAAGCCTGTGGTGTCGGTGTCCGTCTCTCCCGCCTCCGTCGAGGTGAATGGAGAGAGTCTGGCGACCCTCACCGTGGCCAACCCGGGTGCCGCGCGCACCGTGGACGTGGAGGTCTGGCTGGTCACCTCGAGCGGCGAGCCTGTCTTCCAGGTGGGGGCGGTCGAGCACCTCGCACCGCTGGGAGAGGGCCGGAGCATCACCTTCACGCGCCATGTGAATGTGGCCCGGACGCTGGCCGGCTCGTACCTGGTGAAGGCGAAGGCACGGGAGGGCTCCGCGCTACTCTCCGAGGCGGAGACGCCGTTGAGCATCAACGCGGATCGCGCCACGCACCTGCGGCTCACCAGCTCTCGCGCACGCTATGTCACCGGGGAGTCCCTGGTGCTGGCCACGACGGTGCGCAATGACTCCGCCAACAGCTTCCTGGACGGCGCGAGCTACACCCTCTCGGTCACGGGACCGACGGGAGCCCCCGTACTGGAGAGCGTCACGGCGCTGCCGCTCCTCGCTCAGGGCGCGAGCCACTCGGTGCGCACGGAGTGGTCCTCGCTGGGGCTGGAGCCTGGCCAATATGAGGCACGCGGTGTCATCACGCTCGGCTCGCGGCAGCTCGCGACCGCCACGGTGCGCTTCTCCATCTCGGGCCGTCCGCTGCTCTCGGGGACGCTCCTGGTCCTCGGAGACGGTGCTCCTCCGGTCATCCGTGCCGGACAGGCGTTGACGGTCGACTTCGCGGCGGTCAATCAGGGAAGCACCGTGGAGCCGAGCCTCGCGCTCCGGGTGGCCATCATCGACCCGGATACAGGGCTGGCCGTACGGTCCCATGTCCTCCCCGCCCAGCCGTTGGAGGTGGGAGAGTCCCTCTCCGGTCAGCATGACTTCTCCACACTGGGTCTGCCGCTGAAGAGCTATGCGGTCTACCTGCTGGCGGAGCGCCCGGATGGAACGGTCCAGGCACTCTCCACGGCGCAGTTCCGGCTCATCGATGGGCAGGCGCCTGTCCTCCAACCGCTCAACCTCACCGATGGCATGTACGTTTCGGGTTCGGTGCTCCCGCTCCTCCGGGCTCTGGATGCGGAGTCGGGGGTGGCATTCATCAAAGCCAGGATCGACGCTGCTTCCTCGGGTGTGGGGATGGTGCTGACGAGCGGAACCGTGTTCGACGGTACCTGGTCCATTCCCCTCGGCTTCTCGGGACAGGGCCCTCATACGATCGTCTTCAGCACCGAGGATCGAGCGGGCAACGCCGGACAGGTCAGCCTTACCGTCATCAACGACACGCGACCGCCAGCAATCTCCATCTCTGGCGTGAAGGAGGGCGCCCGGTTCAGGAGTCCGGCCGTTCCAGTCATCGAGGTGGCGGACGCCTCCCCGACCACGGTCAGCATCCTCCTCGACGGCGCGCCCTTCAGCTCGGGGACCGCCATCACCACGGATGGAGAGCATACACTCGTGGTTCAGGCGACCGACGGCGCTGGGAACCCGTCCCTCGAGTTCGTGCGCTTCACGGTGGACATGACCGAGCCTTGGATCTCCTTCGGGGACTTGAGAGAGAACGGCTTCTACCGCCAGAACGTGACGCCCTTCGTCACGATCCGAGACTGGGACCTGCAGCAGTCCACCCTGACGCTGAATGGGCAGCCCTTCACCTCGGGTTCGGCGGTGTCCACCGAGGGCACTCACGTCCTGCGCGCCTGGGCCAAGGACGGCTCCGGCAACCAGACGGAGCGGCAGGCCCGGTTCACCCTCGATCGCACTCCGCCCACCGTCACCCTCAGTGGTGTCTCGGGAGGAGCGCAGTACCGGGGCTCCGTTACACCGGTCATCGTCATCCAGGACGCCCACCTCGCCACCCAGGAAGTGCGGCTCGATGACGCGCCCTTCAGGTCGGGCACGCCTGTCACCGATGATGGCAATCACACGCTGACGGTGCGTGCCGAGGACTCCGCCGGCTGGGTCACCGAACAGACGGTTCAGTTCTCCGTCCAGGCCGAAAGCGTGAATGTCACCCAGGTGGCCGCAGCCTCCTTCAGCCGCGTGCTGGCGCTCGTCCACGAGGGCACCTGTTCTGCGTCCGCCTCCGAACTGCGGCGCATCCAGTCCCTCCTCGAAACGGAGCTGGGAGGCCCCGATCGGCTGCTGACCGTGGCGACCTCGGAGGCTGCGTTCCTGGAAGGCGTCCGTTCCGGCGTGGCCAACGTGTTCCTCGTCATCAGCCTCGACAGCACGCGAGGGGAATGCCGCGAAGGCCAAGAGACCTCGGGTAACGAGCCCGTCCGTGCGCGACAGGAGCAGCTCCGCAAGGCCTGGACGCGAGAGGTGACCGAGCAGGTCTTCGCCGGCCACGCGGGCCTCGTGGTCCTCAGGGCCCACGCGGCGAGCCTCCCGGGTCTCCGTGAAGTCCTCGGTGTCGACTTCCAGGAGAGCCCTCGGCAGAACCGCGTGCGGCTGCCTTCCTCCGCGTTGGAAGGCCCTGCCTACCTGAACGCGCCCATGGGAGGGACCCGGCTCCAGGTGCTCGACTCCTCCGTGCAGGCTGCCGCGCTCTACGCCGACAGCCATGAAGCGCTCGCGGGAGCCCTGTACACCTTCGGGCAGGGCCGCTCGGTAACCTTCGGTTTCGACCTCACGAGCGCGCTGCCAGGTGCCCATGCCGCGCTGGCCCTTCGCAAGTCCGTGGCCTACGTCACCCCGTCCTCCTCTCGGCCCACTCCCCTGGGAGTCGCTGGCGTCGAGTTGCGGCTGGCGAACCCGTCTCACACCTCGCGGCTGCGCGTGGTGGAGAAGCTCCCGGCGCCGCTCACGGCGACCTGGGCTTCCTCCGAGGGGACTCTGGCTCCGGATGGCCACGAGATCATCTGGGAGCCCACGCTGGCACGAGGCATGGCCCACGAGGTGCGCTTCCTCGTGCGGCTGCCGGAGGTGTCCGGAAGCCACACCGTATCGGCCTCCGTGGACTCACTGCGAAGCGCCGCGCCGTTCCACCTGGGCACCCGGAACGTGAACCTCGCCCAGCCGCTGTCGTCCGCCGAGCTGCTCACCCGCGTCCGGGAGGCGCTGGCGGCGCACCCGAAGGGAGAGGAACACAAGCGACTCGAGCTGGAAGCACGCCTGCGGAGCGTGGAGGCACGCCCCGTCACGCAACGCGAGGACATCGAGGCTCTCATCGAGGACCTGTTCGTGGCCGTTGACGCAACCCGTCACCTGGGCGGCGATTCCCGGCCCGTGCGCCAGGCCCTGGGAGACCTCATCCGCTACTGGGAGGCGCGCTGGTACCTCTTCTGAGGCCATTCCCTGGCTCCACCTCCACGGGGTCTGCCTCGCGCCTGAGCGGGCGAGCAGCCCCTGGAGGGCCAGGGAGGTTGTGCGGTGCCACGCCGTGCCGAACTTGAGGAGGCGCCCCCACGAGGGCACACGAGGGAGACAGCGCCATGGCCGGCAAGAGCGCGGCCGGATGGGTCACGGGTGACCTCTTTTCTTCCAATCTGTTGCATTGGATGCTTTGGTCCGCGGCGGACGCCTCGTCGCGGAGAGCCGACGCCGTGAAGCCCCAGGTGCTCATCGTGGAGAACTCCCGGACGATGCGGGAGACGCTGCGGATGCTGCTGTCCGGGGACTTCGACTGTCTGACGTTCGCGGACGCCGAGAGCGGGCTGGAGCGGATGCTGGAGCACCCTCCGGACCTGCTGCTCTCCGACGTGAACCTGGACGGAATGGATGGTTATGAGCTGTGCCGCCGGGCCCGCAGCGAGCCCCGGCTCCAGCACATCCCCGTCGTCCTCGTCAGTGGCTACCCCCCGCGGCTCGCGGAGCTGCAGCCGGATGCCTACTTCCTCAAGCCCGTCCGGCCCGCCGAGCTCATCGCCCAGCTTCACGCCCTGCTTCGCCCCAAGTCCGGAATCGGAGCGCTCCCGGTGAAGCAGGTCCAGGAGGGATGAAGCGCGGTCCTCCCGGCTGTTGACCACGGGCGCCTGGGTGGCCTTTCCCCTCCCTCTCCGGAGGCGACGGGCTATGCTCCGCCCCCCTTCCGTCCGAACCCGAGGTCCCGCGTGATCAACGCCATCGCCCGCGTTCCCCCTCCGCAGAACGAGCCCATCCTCCCCTACACGGCTGGCGCACCCGAGCGCGCCACGCTGCAGGCCGCGCTCCAGCGCATGGCCTCCGAGCGCATCGAGATCCCCGTCATCATCGGTGGCAAGCACATCCGCACCGGCAAGACGGACACGGTGCGAATGCCGCACAAGCACTCGCACGTGCTGGCCACGCTGCACGAGGCGGATGGCAGCCACGTGGAGCAGGCCATCCAGAACGCCCTGTCGGTCAAGGACGAGTGGAGCCGGATGCCCTTCCACGAGCGCGCCGCCATCTTCCTGCGCGCCGCGGAGCTGCTGGCCACGCGCTACCGCCCGCTGCTGAATGCTTCCACCATGCTGGGCCAGTCGAAGACGGCGCACCAGGCGGAGATCGACGCGGCGTGCGAGGCCATCGACTTCCTGCGCTTCAACGTCCACTTCGCCCCGGAGCTGATGGAGCAGCAGCCGCTCAGCGCCCCGCAGATGTGGAACCTGATGGACTACCGGCCACTGGACGGCTTCGTGTTCGCGGTGGCGCCGTTCAACTTCACCTCCATCACGCTCAACCTCTGCACCGCGCCGGCCATCATGGGCAACGTGGTGCTGCTCAAGCCGTCGTCCACCTCGGCGTTCAGCTCCTGGTACATCATGGAGCTCTTGCGCGAGGCGGGGCTGCCCGACGGCGTCATCAACTTCCTGCCGGGAGACGGGCCGACCATCGGCAACGTGGCGCTGACGAGCCCGCACCTGGGCGGCGTACACTTCACGGGCTCGACGCCCACGTTCCAGGGCATGTGGCGCACGGTGGGAGAGAACATCCAGCGCTACAAGCAGTACCCGCGGCTGGTGGGAGAGACGGGCGGCAAGGACTTCATCTTCGCGCACGCCTCGGCGGCCGAGGACCTGGACGCGCTGGCCACCGCCATCGTGCGCGGCGGCTACGAGTACCAGGGGCAGAAGTGCTCGGCGGCGTCGCGCGTCTACGTGCCCGAGTCGCTGTGGGGCAAGCTCAAGCCGCGCCTGCAGGAGTTCATCGGCGAGCTGCGCATGGGCGATGTGACGGACTTCCGCAACTTCATGGGGGCCGTCATCGACGAGAAGTCCTTCAAGCGGGTCTCCTCGTACATCGAGCTGGCGAAGCAGGGCGGCGCGGAGGCGAGCATCGTCGCGGGCGGGGACGTGGACCGCAGCGAGGGCTGGTTCGTGAAGCCCACGCTGGTGCAGCTGACCAACCCGCGCCACCGCATCATGCAGGAGGAGATCTTCGCGCCGCTGGTGGGCGTGCATGTGTACCCGGACGCGCGCTTCGAGGAGACGCTGCGCGAGTGTGACCAGTCAGCGGTGTACGCGCTCACCGGCGCGGTGTTCGGGCGGGACCGGAAGGCCATCTCCACGGCGATGCGGGAGCTGCGCCACGCGGCGGGCAACTTCTACATCAACGACAAGCCCACGGGGGCGGTGGTGGGGCAGCAGCCGTTCGGCGGCTCGCGGGCCTCGGGCACCAACGACAAGGCGGGCTCGATGCTCAACCTGGTGCGGTGGACCTCTCCGCGCACCATCAAGGAGAACTTCGCGCCGCCCACGCGCGTGCCGTACCCGTTCATGCAGGGCTGAGCGGGCCAGCGAGCCTCTGAGGGCGTCCACCCTGGGAGACAGGGAGGGTCCACGTTCCCGGACTCCCCGTCCACGGTTTCGGACGCCCCGGAGGGCTCCGGGAGGGTGCTTCCCCTGTCAGCCAGGTAGGACCGGGCCTTGCACAAGGCCCCAGCCGTCTCACGCCCCCTGACTTTCCAGGGGGCCTGGGAGGCTCCCCATGGTCCCTGTCCTGATGGTTGTCCTGGCCGCGCTGCCGGCCACTCCCCCCTCTTCGCGGCAAGTCGATCTCACGCCGCCTCCCCCGCAGATGCAGGTGGACTGGAATGCGGTCCACGCGCGGACGCGAAGCTTCGAGGAGGCCCACGCCCGGCACCGGGCCTCGGAGCAGACGCTGGCGCGCTCCGGCACGCGGGAACTGCTGGAGACGGCGGGGGCGCTGTGCATCGAGCCCCCGGGTTTCTGGGACCGCTTGCTGCCAGGGGGCTCGGACTCGGACGAGACGCTCGCCGCCTGCCGGAAGGCCGCGGAGCAGACGGAGCAGGCCTCCGCGACGCTCGCCCAGGGCCGAGACGCGGCGAGGCGCTACCTGGATGCGGTGGCGGCGCGGCTCGAGGCCTCTTCCTCTCCTTATAAGGAGGAGTTGCTCGCCCGGGTGGAGCGACAGCGAACCCTGCTCAGCGAGCGAAGCGCCGAGGCGGACGCCCTGGCCCAGCGGACGGCGGCAGCGCTGCGCGGCGGTGGAGACTCCTTCTCGGAGCGGTTGTCCTGGCGCTGGCGCTCCTCCGAGGAGGAGGAGGACGCCGCTCGACTGCTCTCCGCGTTTCAGGCGCGGCTGAGGAACTGGGAGGCTCCGGAGCAGCCCATCCTCGGTGCAGAGCTGACGTACGTGCAGGGAGGCGTGGAGGCCGGGCCCCTGCCCACGGAGCAGATGACGCCGGCCTACTTGGCCGGAGCCTCGAGCCCGGCGCTGGATGACTCCTCCGAGGGGCGTGAGGTGGAGCTGTCCCCGGAGCTCCGCGCCAAGGCCCAGGAGCTGGGCACGGCTCGGGCCGCGTACGACTTCGTGAAGAACGAGGCACGGCTGGACTGGTACTTCGGTTCGCTCAAAGGCTCGACGCAGACGCTGAGGGACAGGCGGGGCAATGACGCGGACCTCTCGGCCCTGCTGGTGGCGCTGCTGCGCGCCCAGGGCACCCCGGCCCGCTTCGTCCATGGCACGGTGGAGCTGTCCTTGGCGCAGGTGGCCGCGGCAATGGGGCTGCTGACCGGGGACGAGGTGGCCCAGCTCGACGCCGCCGCCACAGGAGGAGCTCCCTTCACGCTCTCAACAGAGTCGCGTGACCGGGCGCTGAAGGCGCTGACCGCGGCCGCCATCCCCTACGAGCCGGTGGTGCGCAACGGCACGGTGACGGCCGTGCGCCTGGTCCGGGTCTGGGTGGAGGCCTATGTCGACTTCGCGGAGTACCGAGGCGTGGGCGGAGGGACGGTGGGGCGGCAGTGGGTGGCGCTGGAGCCCTCGCTGCTGGGACGCGCGAAGGCGGCCGTCACACCTCCGCAGCTCGATGCGTTCACCGCGCTGGGAGAGACGCCGGACACGCTCACCGCCGCGTGGCTGAGCGCGCCCACCTCTCAGTCGATGGTGGAGTACGTACGGGAGCGGGTGGAAACCCACCTCTCCGCGCACCGGCCGGACCTCTTCTACTCGCAAGTGCTGTGGACGGTAGTGCCCCGGCGCGAGGAGCTGCCGCTGCTGCCGGGCTCGTTGCCCTATGAGGTGGTCGCGGTCCACGGGGAGTCGGCGTTCCTGCCCGAGTCGCTCCTGCAGCGGGTGCGGCTCACGGCGTGGAACGAGGCGGGCGCGCTCTTGGAGCTCACCCTGCCCCTCCATCAGCTCACCGGGCACCGGACGGTGCTCACCCACCGCCCGGCGACCGAGGCGGACGCGCAGCTCGTGCAGGCAGCGGGAGGGCTCTATGCGGCGCCGGCCTCGCTCGTCGAGGTCATCCCCGTGCTGCGCGTCAACGGGCGCGAATTGGCCCAGGGAAGCCGGAGCGTAGGCCTGGGCACCGAGTACCACTGGGCGCTGGAGGTGCTGCTGCCGGGCGGAGGTCTGCGTCGCATCGACAACCGAGTGGTTGCGGGCAACGTGGTTGCCATTGGCGCGGGCGCCCCGGGCAACGCCTATCAGGCTCCGGCGGGCCTGGAGGAAGGCGATCTGGACGGTGCGGCTCCGCGCTTCCTCTACGCGCGAGCGGCGGCCTATGCGAACGCGTGGACACAGGGCGAGGAGGAGCTCGCGAGGCTGCTGCAGGTGCTCCCCGTGCGGCCGACGGCCAACTTCGTCTTCGTGCAGAACCAGCTCCAGGTGGACGCGGTGCTGGGAGTCCGCCGGCGGCTTGTCTGGAAAGGCCTGGAGGTGGACGCGGACTTCCGCGCCATGAGCCCGCTGGAGCTGGTACCGGGAAGGGGTGCGGCGCTGCTGCGCCTGTCGGGCTACGAAGGCTCGTTCCAGGAGGCGCGCATCCTCACGGAGGCGACGCAGGAGCCCGCGGTAGCCAGCGTCTCGGTCCTCCAGGAAGCGGCGGCGCGAGGCGTGCCCGTTCTCCACCTGCTGCCGGGAGCGCCAGAGGGGTTGGGGCAGTTGAGCGCGACCGCCGAGGTCCTCCGCGACGTCGAGGAGCAGCTCGCGCTGGGCCGAGAGGTACACATTCCCGCCACGCCGCTCACCCTGGAGAACTGGACGGGAACCGGGTTCATCGCCAGGGACCCGGCGACCGAGGAAGGCGGGTACTTCCTCTCGGGCCAGGTCTCGGGTGGGCAGACGATCCGGTCGCCCCACCTGTGGACGGACGCACAGCTCGCCGAGTTGCTGAGCCAGCCCGATGCGCCGCTGTCCACGAACGACACCTCTCAGGTGGCGCGCATCGTCAAGCTGAGCGCCACGGACTTTCAGAGTGGCACCGTGGGAAAGCCGCTGACCCGGCCCCTGACGGTCTTCGTGACGACGCAGGAAGGCATCCCGATCCGGGGTGCGCAGGTGACGTTCCAGACGGCGGACGCGTCCCGGCCCCTCTTCCGGAGGCGGGATGAACCGCAGGCAGCCCCCGTGGGCCAGCTCACGGTCCTCACGGATGTGACGGGCCGAGCCGCGGTGGACGCGCTCCCCGACACGCTCATCGAGCGCCTGAGCTTTCTGGAGCCCAACCAACCGTTCGACCAGTTCCTCGGGCTCAACGTGGTGACCGCCTCGGTCGCGGGCCCTGGAGGAGTCCTGGCCCTCGACGAGCCGTTCCAGTTCGTGGGGCGTCCGGACGCCGTGGCGCACCTGATTCCCCTGATGACGGACTTCGAGAATGACGTGGGGCTGGAGCTCGGACGTTCCCTGGTGTTCACCGCGAAGGACCAGTACGGCAACCTGCTGGCGAACCAGACGGTGCGCTGGACCTGCGACCGGAACACGGCCCGCTTCATCGACGCCCTGGCCCCGGGACCGCGCACGGTGCAGTTCCTGGGCTCCGACCCGCAGCGGCAGCTGCCCACGCTCGAGCAGAAGACGACCACGTTCGGGCAGAGCGCGGCGGGCTTCATCACGGGTATGGACACGGGGCTCTACAAGGTCACCGCCAGCATTGGGACGGTCTCCACGCAGTTCCGGATCGAGGCCTGGCCCCAGTCCCGCTACGCCTTCCGCCTTGCCTCGCCCGAGCGGGCTCTTGCCCACGGAGTGTGGGGCACGTCCACGCCGGAGCCTGTCATCGCGGAGCTCCTGCGGCGTGGAGGCGAGGATGGCTCCGGCAACTGGGTCCGGGTGAAGGGGACCGAACCGGACATCGGGTTCGCGCGGGTCCACATGTACATCCGGGACAACGCCACGGGGGTGCTGCTGAGCCACGAAACCGCCACGCCAAGCCAGGTGGGAACGAGTCCCATGGTCACGGTCGACCGGGATGACAACGTCGTCTTCTGGCCGCACTACCTGCTGAAGAACGGAACCCAGCTCGTGCAGTTCACGGCCGAGGTCCAGCCATTCGGAATCGAGGGGAGCAGGGACTGCTGTCACGAGAGCTTCCAGGCCCGGATCCACTCACAAGAGGCGGAACTCTCCCTGGCGAGGATGCGGGCGGATGGTACCGAGACGCCGGTGAACGGCTGTGGAGCGATCGCGCCTGCGGATCAGTCCCTGCTGTTCTCCGTCAACAACCCGGCGAGCTATCCCCTGTATGCGCGCATCGTGCAGGAACCTCGTCGCGCTGGGGAGACGCTGGTCGAGCTCTCGGGCTTGGGGAACCTGCCACGAGACCCCAGCGACGGTGCGTCCCGGGTGATGACCGCGCAGCGCCCGACTCGCATGGTCCTGCCTATCCGGCAAGGGACCCGAGGGGGGCGGGTGCGGCTTGAGCTGCTCGCACCGGATCCTCGGATCTCTCCCGTAGCGCGGACGAAGATCGGCGAGGTGGAGGCGACGCTCGACTTCGATACCCCGAGCTTCGCCGCTCCCGAGGGCACGCTGTCCGCGAAGCTGGTGCTCGCGGTCCGCAACTTCGAGTCAGCGGCGACGCCCGAGGATCCCGAGGACGTGGTGTCGCCCAGAGCCACGGTGAAGCCCATTCCCATCCCAGCAGGGCTGAAGTTCTGCCCAGGGGACAGTGGGCGAGTGCGGGTGTACTCGGGCCAGGCACTGCTGGCGGCGGCGGACGTCATCGCCAGTCCGGCGACAGGCCTGGGAGTGACCCCGGTAGGCCCGGAGACGCCTGTCCCGAGCCAGCCGCTGCCCGGAGTGCTGTTCGTGGACGTGCCCCCTGGGGATCCAGTGGGCCAGCAGGTGCGCATCGAATTCGCGCGGGCGGGAGCCCCCACGGAGCCACTCCAGGTGCGCAGGCTCACGTTGGACACGCGCATCGAGGATGCAAGCGCGCTGGCGGTAGGCCACACGTTCGTGAAGGACGTGAGCACGGTGGACGGCCACCTGGTCCGGCAGACGGTGGACTTGGAGGTGCCCGGCCGCCGGCCCTCGCTCCAGCTCACCCGGAGCTACACGAACCGGGCGCATGAGGCGGGCCCGCTGGGACGAGGCTGGAGCCACAACCAGGGCGGCTACGTGCAGGCCACGCAGGACGCGGAGCTGAACGTCTTCCGATACATGGTGGTGGGCGGAGAAGGTTCGGGGCAGGTCTTCGAGTGCGGCCCTGAGCAGACGCAGTGCCGAGCCCAACGTGGCTTCCACGGAACCTTCCGCGGCGAGACAGCGGGGACGGGAGCCGAAACGTACCGGCAGCTCGTGTTCCGGGCGCAGGATGGGACGGAGTACCGCTACGGGCGCGCGCGCTCCACCGAGGAGGGCGTGCGCCACCCGCTGATGTCCATCCGCAGCGCACTGGGGCGCGAGATGGTGCTCGAGTACGGCGGCGAGTCACTGGACTTCGAGCTGACACGCGTCTGGGAGCCTGGGAATCGGCGCTTCCTGGAGTTCTCCTACGCCCGTCCTGCCGGGGCGCGCCGGCTCATGCTCACGCGAGTGGATCTGCTGGAGAACCCGGCGGCGCCGACACGGCTCGCGGCGGATGTCACGGGTACACCGCTGGGGGTGTGCCTGGCCTACCGCTACAACCCTCTCGGCGACCTCGAGAGCGCGCGGCGGTACGCGGGCGGATGCCCCTCGGGAGAGGATGTGCCCGCTCTGCGAGAGGAGCGCTACACGTATGCGGGAGGCGAGGAGGAGGATCTGCAAACGAACCTCGTCGCCTGGACGGACGCCAACGGCAACACCACGCGGTACGAGTACTACGGGCGGGGGGATGCGCTGCCAGGAGAGGCGGACTTCCTGCGCTTCGGAGACAAGCAGGAGCGGGTACGCCGCGTCATCGAACCGCTCGACGCGGTAACGGAGTTCACGTACCGGCTCGTCCCCCGCTCGCTTCCCCTCTTCGGCCAGACGGTGCAGGCCTTCGAGACAGAGGTGCGTGGGCCTCGGCCCGAGGTGCCCGCCACGGTGTACCGAATGGACCGGTACGGAGGCGTAGTGGACGTGGAGCGTCCCCTCTCGCCGGGGGTGAGCGCCCGTACATCAGCGGTGTGGAACGCGCTGCACGTGCGCCGGGACGCGGAGCAGGACGCGCGCGGCCGGCATGTACGGCTGAAGTACGACGCGCTGGGCCGGCTCGTGGAGCGGCGAACCGATCTGCCAGTACTCGCGGCCTCGGGAGCGGGAGGTCCCACGGAGCCGGTGCGGGATGCCGCGGACACGGTGCTGGACGTGGCAGTGGAGAAATGGAGCCACGACATCTCCTTCGGAACGCCCGTGTGCCAGATGGATGCGGAGGGCCGCATCACCCTCCACACTGTGGACTCGAATGGGCAGAACCCGCGCACGGGCCTGCCCACAGGAACAGGGCTGCTTCTGGCGACGCGGCGACTATCGACGGTAGTGCCACGCGCCCAGGCCACGAGCGACGCATCGTGCCAGGAATTGGCCAGTGCGTTGCCCCAGTCGCCCGAGGACATCGTCACCCGCCAGGAGTACTGCGCCGTGCAGGGCGGGCCCTGTCCGGACGGAGCACTCCCGGGAGACCTGTCGGCCACGGTGGATGGCAACGGCAACCGCTCGGCCATCACGGCCTATGACGTGTATGGGTACGTGCATACGCAGAGCGTCACGGTGGAGACAAGCCGGCAGGTGACGACCACACGAACGTACGACGCCCGGGGACGCCTGCTGCGCGAATCCGACACCTTCGGCCATGAGACGGTGCAGACGTACGACGGGCTGGATCGCCCAACCTCCGTGGCACGCCTGAACAGCAAGGGAGGCTCTCCCTCGCTGACACAGCAGCGGGAGTACTACCCCGGCGGTCAGCTCCAGCGGGAGTACCACCTGGCCACGGGCTTCGAGCGTCACTACACCCTGGACGCGCTCAACCGCGTCAGGCTCATCACCGAGTCGGGCGGCGGATTGGCGGGCCCGCTGGTGACGGAGTACCGCTACGACGAGGCCGGCAACCGCGTGTCTGCCATCGACCGGCGGGGCGTGGAGACGGCGACGGAATACGACTTTGGTGACCGGCCAGTGCGCGTGCGAGTGGCTGCGGCGCCTGGAGGCACCTTCCTCGCGCAGAACGGCGTGGAAGGGCCGGTGGGTCAGGGTGGCGTGGTGGCCACCTATGGCTATGACGCGGCCGGCAACCGAGTCTTCGAGACAGACCTCCACGGGCACCGCACGGACTACGGACTCGACTCGCTGTACCGCGTGGTGCGTGCGCAGGGCCCCGAGGTGCCAGGAGCGGACATCGATGCTCCAGCGCGGACCTACGAGACGCTCACCCGCTACGACCTGGTGGGCAACAAGACGCGCAGCACGGACGGCAATGGCCACGTGACGGCCATGATGTACGACTTCGCCAACCGCCTCGTACACACGGTGGATCCTGTGAGTCGAGTGGAGGAGCGCGCGTATGACCGGAACGGCAACCCCAAGTTGGAGCGATGGCTGGCGGGAGGTGTTGAGCAGCGTCGCCGGTCGGCGCTCTACGACGGGCTGAACCGTCCACGCCGGGTAGATGAGACCTTCCCCACCCTCAATGGCGAGACACTCACGTACACCGCGCAGACAGCCTATGACGATGCGAACAACACCGTCTGGACACGAGATGCGCGTGGCTTTGTCACGGTCGTGCTCAAGGACGACCTGGACCGCGCCTACCAGCAGACGATGGACGTAGGGAACGCACCGGGCGCCTTGCTGGCTCGCCAGCCAGATGACCCGAGGCTGGACACTGCGCTGAACCTGACCATCCATTTCGAGTACGACCCTCATGGCCACCTGGCAGCCCAGGTGGATGCCCTGGGACGGAGAACCGAGGAGGACCACGACGCGCTCGGGCGGAAGATGGAGCAGCGTCGGCCCATGGGTGTCACCGAGTCCTTCCTGTACGACGGCGAGGGCCACGCCATCCAACACACGGATGGTCGGGGCATCGTCCGGAGGACGGGCTACGACCTCGCGGGTCGCCCGGCACTCGAGCAGTTGGTGGAGAGCCTCTCTTCCAATGGCACGGTGCTCACCACCCTCCAGCGCATGCATCTGGACATGCCCGATGAAGATGGACTGGTGCGTGTTGTGGAGTGGGATGCGCGCAATGCGTCCACCACGAGCGTGCTGGATGGAATGCACCGCGAGGTCAGTGTGGTGGACGCGCTGAACCACATCCGCGAGTCTCGCTTCGACGCCCAGAACCTGCGCGTCTCGCGCGATGCCAAGGGCCAGACCACCCGCTACAACTACGACGCCTCAGGGCGCCCCACGGCGCAGTTCGACTTTGAGGCGGGAGGAGCCGCAGCACGCTACTCCCAGTCGACCACCTACGACGACGCCGCACGCCAGCACACGCTGTTCGACCGACGAGGCATTCCCACTGTGCGTCTCCATGATGGCCTGGGGCGCCTGCTGCGCGAGACGCGAGGTGACGGAAACACCCTACGGACCGAGTCCACCATCTACAACGCTGCAAGCCAGCCGGTGGCGCACACCGATCCCAACAACTACACCCACCTCAATCTCTACGACGCCGCAGGCCGCCTGCTTGAAGAAACGCGTGGAACAGGCACTCCCGTCGAAGCACGCACCCGTCACACGTATGACGCCATGGGCAACCGTGTTTCCACACGCAGCCCGCGTGAAACCGGTGTGCCGTACACCACACGCTGGACCTACGACGATCTGAACCGGCAGGTGCGAGAGGAAGACGCACTGGGCAACGCCACGCTGATCGCCTACGACGCCATGGGCAGCCGCTTGTGCGTGAAGCGCCCTCTGGGCCAACCAGCGCTGGGGCATGCTCAGGCCTCTGGCCTCTCCTTGTCTCAGCTTCAGTCGCTGGCGTGCGAAGGAACCCATACCACCCGCTACACCTATGACGAGCAGGGCAATCTCACGGGCGTCACCGACGCTCTAGGCGGCCACTACTCCTTCATCTACGACGCCACTCGTAACCTCGTAGCGAAGCAGGATGCCAACGGGAGCCTCACCACCTTCGAGTACGACGTGCTGGGTCAGCGTACAGCCGAACACGTCCATCTGGACGAGCATCCACGACTGACAGCCACCAACAGAAACGCCGTGCCCCTTTTCGAGCCAGGGGCTGAGACCCTCACTGACGTTGGTACCCTCACCTGGCGTTCTACTTACGACAACAACGGCAACCTCCAAACCTTCACCGACGCGAAGAGTCAATCCACAGTCTCTGTCCACGGGCTGTTGGATCGATTGGAGTCTCGCACTTTCTCCAACCACGCTCTGCCTCGAGCCCTGCCCTCTCTGGAAGCCCAAGCTTTCACCTACGACGGGAACGGCAATCTCACTCACACAGTTGAAACCAAGCTCACCGAGACAGGGATTGTCCAACAGACCACCGTCCGCACTTACAACCGTCTGGACAGACTTGAGGAAACCCAACTTCCTTCGGGCAAACACCTCACCTTCGAATACGATCCTGCGGGGCAGCGCAAGCGCGTCACAGACCCAGACGGCATCTCGACTCGCTATACTTACGATGCCCTGGGCAGGCTCTCTTCGGCATCGATCCCAGAAGGAACCACCTCATTCACCTACTGGCCAGACTCGTTGCCCAAGGCATCGCTCCTGCCCAACCAACTGACCGAGCATCGCTGCTACGACGCTGCAGGCCAACTATTGACTCTCATACTTGCGCGCGGAGCCATCTCCGAGGACTGCACGCCAAGAGGAGCTCTGCTTAGCCGCTTTTCCTATAAATACACCAGACACAGTAACCGTCTGCAACAGACGGAGACACACACCGCCCCAGACACTGGAGTATTGACTCCGCCAGAGACAACCATGTACGGGTACGATGCCATCGACAGGCTTACGGGAGTTGCATACCCGGACGACCGGGCAATCCTTTATCATCTGGATTCCGTCGGGAATCGTATTGGTGAACGCGAGGCGCCATTCTCCGCCCTCTCCTCTCTGGGACCCGAGGCCTTCCATTCCCTGCCTTCAAATCAATTTTCACGCAACACTTCTGCCACCTACAATCGCACCGACTGGTTGCTAACTTTGTCTGATTCGCTGGACACCTCACACAATCGCCAACTCACCTATGACGCCAATGGCAATCTCTCCTCACTTATCTCTCCTGCCCGCTCACGAACCCTCTCGTGGGACATCCGCAACACTCTTACAACTGTGTACGACAACAACCAAGAAACAGGCCGCTATGATTACGATGCTAACCTCCAGCGCATATGGCGCCGCACTACACAAGAGAGCGTAGAGTATCTGCTGGACGAGGACTTCGTCCTCCAAGAGGTCGACACCCTCCAGTTGGCAAGGCGCCGATATCACTACGCCCAGCGCCCACTAGCAGTCACCGACACTACGGCTGCCAGTTCGACTACACGTTTACTCCACAACGACAGCCTAGGCAGCGTGTCCGATACCACCTCTCCTACAGGAGAAGTGGTGGCCACGAGAAAATACGATGCATGGGGCAGTCCTCGTGAGGGGATGCCACCGTCTGCCAGCGACTTCAAACTTGGATTCACCGGACACCAGTACGATGTGGAGACAGGCCTTACCTATGCACGTGCTAGGTATTACGACACTGCCCTAGGGAGGTTCATCAGCAGAGATCCATTCGAACTGTCACAGACTGCTGCGCCAAATCTGCACAGATACGTGTACGCAGCCAACAATCCAACCCTTTACACAGATCCGAGCGGAGAGGTGGTCCCACTCATTCTTGTGGGGGCAGCTCTCATTGGGGCAGAACTCAACTTCTTCAGACAAGCCGAACAGAACCAAGCGATTTCCCTCTCGGATGCTGCATCACAAACCGAATGGGACCAAGTGGCTGTCTCTGGCGCAGCCGGAGCTGCTGTTGCAGGTGCGTCAATTGCATCGGGAGGGGCAGCAACCGCATTCGCTGCCCAGCTTGGAGCAGGTGCCGTGTTTGCAGGTGCAGTAGGCGGGGTTGCTGGTGGAGCAATTGGAGGCGGGCTTAACTCGCTCTCTGAGCAAGCCATTGATGTAAGAGCTGGCCGTCGCATGGCCGTAGACGTAGGCGAAGCGGCACGGAGCGCGGGTACCGGAGCGCTGCTTGGTGGAACATTGGGCTCAATAGCAGGAGGCGCCATCCACGCCAGAAGTGTACTCGTTAGCTTGGGTGATGACCTAGGTAATGCGGGTGCACGCGGCTTGCAGGAAGGAGCAACTGAAGCAGTCCAAGGGGGCACAACCGTAACGCGCAGCTTGTCGGCCACAGTTCTCCCAGCATCTTCACCAGTCGCCGGCATCGGTCAACGTGTGACAGAGGTTGTTGAAGCACCTATCGCGGAAGCCTCGTCCATAGCAAGGGCACCATCTGTGTCCACGAGTCCAGCCAGGCCAACTCTTGCTCAGGTTCGAGCACTCCGCAATCTTGGAGTCAACCGCGAAGGTCGACGGGCAGTCTTCGAAGGGAAACAAGCTGCGTTCACTCAGCCCACCAAAAAAGGAGATGCAACGATTGGCAGCGTTCAGATCATTGGACCTCGGCTGCGCAGCGGGATCATTAGCGTACACAACACGAACGGGGGCGGCCTTAGTGCGTTCACTCGGTTCCGCAGCACCTCGCAGACCGTAGCAAAATCATTTGGCTTAAAAGAACTTGAACTGTATGGTGGAGCGGTAATCAACCCCAAAATCGAAGCTATGCTAACGAAGTTCGGGTTTCAGCGCTGCAGAATCCCCATACCAGAAGCACTCGGTGCAGATGGTGAAATGGATGCACTTTCCAAGGTTTTCCCTGTCGACTAAACCTAGCTGGTAAATCCTCATGGACGACTTCAGAAAATACGAAGCGATGCGGGACAACGGGGCCAGCCCTTCTGATGTCTATTATCATGCGAGAACCGATGGCATAGACAGCGTCAGCATGATTCGCATGCTACGGAAAATATTCAATCTCTCCCTCTTGGAAGCAAAAGAAATAACTGTAGGCACTTCAAGCCAAACAACTCCCTCCCTAAATGAGTCACAAGAAAAATTGGCTCCTGCTCTCGAAAAAGCATTGAAGAAGTACGATGACGAAGCGCAGTGAGGACTACAACCTCGTTTCGGAGGATTCAGATGAGCGACATCACTGTCTTCAGCGTTTTAGAGGGTGTTGAGAAGAGAGAGCAGGCCCAAAAATGTGGTGCGCCCCAGCATCCCACCGAGCGCGAGAACCTTGCACTCGGCCAGTCTGGCGACTGCCTCCGCTGTTGCTCTATCAGGTAACACACGGAGCGTACGACTCACTAATACTACTGTGTCATAAACATCTGGATTCCCCTTGGAAAAGCACTGAGCTAACGGTTCGTCCAGCACACCGCTTTCTGAGGGAATCCAAACCTTTATGACACCGCAGTATCAAGACTACCTAGTTAGTTGTGTAGAGACCTCGGAATGTGCTCTACCCCGCAGGTAGGATGACGCCTGCCCAGATGCGCAAGCTGGATTCGGAGCTGCGCGAGTATGATGGTGGCCCGCATGGGGCGAGTGGAGCGCCGCCGGGCCATGGAGCAGTACCTGCAGGGGCTGCTGCTGGACGGCGAGCGCAAGAGCGTGGAGCCGATGGCGGGGCGACTGGTGGATAAGCCACACGAACGCGAGGCGATGCGGCAGCGGCTGCAGCAGTGTGTGGCGGTGGCCGCCTGGAGCGATGCCGAGATGCGCCGGCGGCTGGCGCAGCTGTTGTCGCTAGTGGCAGGAGCAAGGGCGCGACGGCGCGCGGTACACTTGCTGGCCTACAACCTGTTATCAGTTTATAGGCTCTCAGGAAAGTAATGTCAGGGCTGGCGGGATCGGAAGCTCCGAACTCTGCCACAGGCGGCGCAGGAAGGAGTCGTCCCGGCAGATGGCGTCGAGCTCAGCCTCGACGACTGCTGCAA